>NZ_LWFI01001452.1:0-1398 GCF_001635735.1 Oleiphilus sp. HI0067 | reverse complement strand
CAAAGCTACATCTTCGATAGTATCTGAGCCAATCGGTATATAAACGCCTTGTCCAGCCACCCATACTGCATTTCGTAATTGGGCATTATCCAAATCAACTCGTCCAACAAAGCCCCCGTTTAAATCGTACATTGCAAGTTTAGCGCTGAGTCCATCACTTTCTTGTACAACAAAATGGTCGTCAACTGACAGCAAGCCAAAGATCGAACCATTCGCAACACTTAGCGAAGGCAAAGTATTGACGGTTGAAGGTGACCCAAGGTCAACTGAACGCAATGACCCATTTGTTCCGACAAGAAGTAGCTTGTCTTGAGCCGACTCATAAGTTACGAAGTCAACCGGCAAAGAAGATACATCAATATGGCTAATGTAATTGCCGGTTACATAATCATAACGAATCAGGGAATCCCAACTCGATGCGTAAAACGCAAATTGCTCATAAGAGGCATTATCGATGAATGCAACCTTCCCTATTTCAGATTGCTCTGCCATCCAGCTAGCGTAGCAGCGCATGCGATCAGCTCTTTGAAAACCATTCGTCAAGGTCGAACAAGCGTTGTCTAGAGGATATCCGTCACTATTATCGTTAGCACCATCATTGTCACTATCAGCAATCGTAGGCATTGATTTATACCCAACTGTAAAACAATAGGTTGCGCCATTTACACTATGTTCTACTTCAAGAGACGAGCACTTTCCTGGGCCCGTTTCTAAACGCGGGTTAGTAAATTCTGTCGCCGCATCTGGATCGACGAAAGACACGGTAAGCTCCGCATCATCATTAACACCATCACTATCCGTATCCGCCTTATTCGTCTGAGTCATAAGGATGTTAATCTCTACACCATCCAATAAACTATCTGTATCAGAATTTGCGACAATCGAACTAGAGTCCGTGAGATTATGTTCTCTCAGATTACTAGCGTAATCATTATCATAATCTTCGTTCGCATCGAGAATTCCATCGTTGTCTGAATCCACGCTTAATGGGTTGCTATGCGTAAAGCGATTTTCCGTTCTCATTTTCTCAAATGATTGAGGTAGCGACATATCCGTTTCGGTTAAATCGACAGGAGCATCAAAGTTAATCGGCGCTACATCATTTTCAATAACCAACAACTCTTCGATATCAAAAATACCATCACCGTCACCATCTTCTGAGCGAGGGTCCGACACATACCAAACATAAAGCCTATCTAGGCCAGGAATCGTTAGACCGGCAAAGTCAGTGATCACTTCTCTAAATGGTGGGTTGTGGAAATCAGTTCTTGGAGAAGGAATCCATCCTGGAGATAGGTATCTGCTATTCAGGACCTCATCTGGCACATTATCACTATTCAAATCGTCTCCGAAATAGAACAGCGTGTCGTCAGATTTATAGCCAAAAACCCACACCTC
>NZ_LWFI01001451.1:0-954 GCF_001635735.1 Oleiphilus sp. HI0067 | reverse complement strand
CTGGCGCTAAGCCATATTTCGTCATCCATATCTCTATTTTGGTCTGAAGTATCTCCGGGTCAACTATATGCTGTGTAAAGCGGGTCGGCTCAACGAGCACTCTATCTGGGGCCAGCGCGAGCCAATAAATAAATTCGGTACCGCCCTCATCGCTAACTAGCTCTGTCATTAACCCAGCCCGACGCCAGTCAGGTAAGGGTTCGTGAAGTAGCCACTCTTCGCCGTAAAATACTTGATAGTAATCCGCCGACTGGTAGCGTGCATTGCACTCAATTAACTGCTTAGCAAAAAATATCTTGCCACCAGTCGTGGTTACTTTGAATTTGGCAGGAGGGTCATCAATGGCTTCAATTGTTTGCACAGTCTGCCCAAGCTCGACGGTATAGCCGCCAAGATCAATCAGCGAGCAGGCATCTTGATAAAAAGTGTCTGCAGGCAATGAACAGTAATCATACGCGTGGAAGTCGCACTGTTGCCTATGGCCGCCTCTCAGCGATATTTCACAACTATCCCAATAATGTTCGGCTAATTGGTGCCAGCGACTCTCTTTTTTTGCCCAATAAGACCAGGTCTTATCGTTGCTGAAGGCGGTTCGTTGATCCAGTAACACCACCTTGCCCCGATAGCCGCGTAATGCCAACTCCCTTGCTAGCGATAAACCACTGCACCCTGCCCCAACAATCAGTAGGTCTTGCGTTTCTTGGAGCAGCGTTTTAGTAGGCATAACTGTTTAGCTGGAATAAGGGATAGTTGGGTTTGGTCGGCTCTGGTATATTTTGCAGTAATCGCTCTTCGCGGCCGCTCAACATGACCAATGTGAGCCACAGTTTTCTCGTGAGCGAACTGTGCGCACGGTAGCTGAGATTGTTATAGCGATGACGTTGCAGATCGCGACCAATATCTCGGTATACATGTGCAGCTAGCTGAATGGCGAAACCGGCGCGTGGAGGTAAA
>NZ_LWFI01001450.1:0-1338 GCF_001635735.1 Oleiphilus sp. HI0067 | reverse complement strand
CCGCTTAGCGAACAAATGAAAGCCAATATTCATGACCAAACCAATATCATGGATTTGCGCAAAATTGCGATAAAAGAAGGTATGCAGTCTTTACGTTTGAGTGGCGCCCACAAAGTTGCCTCGGGCCAAACGACCATCGACGAAGTGTTGCGCGTAACCCCCGCAAGTCTCAGTCGCTGAACAGACTATTCCAGCGCCATTCAGCAGTATCTCCTTGAAGCCTCTCTGGCACAGCGCGTAAGCTATGCGCCACGCTGGACAGGATTTTTAAGGAGACCTTTATGCGTCCAATTATAAAAACAAGTTTGCTTGCTTTATCCGTCGTTTTCGCGAGCAACCTATTCGCACAAACAGCTCAAGAAAAAGGCTTAGAAATCGCTATTGAAAGCGACAAGCGTAATCAGGGCTGGCAAGACTCCACCGCTGATATGACAATGACTCTGCGCAATAAACAAGGTGAAGAAAGTATTCGCTCTTTGCGAGTTAAAAGCCTTGAAGTTGAAGATGATGGCGATAAGAGCATGACCATCTTTGATGAACCCAAAGATGTACGCGGCACCGCCCTACTCACCTTCTCTCATAAAACTGAAGCTGATGATCAATGGCTGTTTCTCCCCGCATTGAAACGTGTAAAACGCATTGCATCACGAAATAAATCAGGCCCGTTCATGGGCAGTGAATTCGCGTTTGAAGATTTGAGTTCACAAGAAGTCGAAAAGTATACCTATAACTACCTTAATGATGAGGCCTGCGGTGATCTGGAGTGCTTCGTAGTGGAACGTACTCCTACTGACAAATATTCTGGCTACACCAAGCAAATCGCTTGGATTGACCAAACAGAATATCGCGTTATCAAAATCGAATTCTATGATCGCAAAAAGTCCTTACTCAAAACACTCGATTTTAAAGGCTATCAGCAATATTTGGGTCAATACTGGCGTCCAGAAATGATGCTCATGCAAAACCATCAAACTGGAAAATCAACCGACCTTACGTGGTCAAACTATGCCTTCCAAACTGGGCTAGCGGATGGTGATTTCACCAAAAACAATTTGAAGCGCGCCAAATAGCCGCTCGATCGATTCGAATGCATTGAGAGCTACCTTAAACCGCTGAGTTTCATAAAAGGAACTGAGAACATTAGGTAGCTTTCAACTCTCTGAACTTCCTCTCAACACGCTGATTTAAGTCAACACAGAACTTCTCTTCGCAGCATTCATCTTGAAATATCATCTCTTTCGCTTAAAACTGCGTCAAAATCCAAACCATTTGGTCAGCAATCCTAAAAAAATCGTGATAAACTCGCCCGCCTTGTTCGCAATGTGACACATCCGCATA
>NZ_LWFI01001449.1:0-904 GCF_001635735.1 Oleiphilus sp. HI0067 | reverse complement strand
CCACCATTACGCCACAACATCTTTTGTTGAACCGTAACGATTTACTCGTTGGAGGCATTCGACCTCATAACTTTTGCCTACCCGTTTTGAAACGCAACATTCATCAACAGGCTCTTAGGGCTGCGGTGAAATCTGGGTCACCTAAGTTTTTCTTGGGAACAGATTCGGCTCCGCACGAGAAACATCGCAAAGAAAGTGCATGCGGCTGCGCCGGCTGTTACAGCGCATGGAGTGCAATTGAACTGTACGCAAAGGTGTTTGAAGACCTAGATTGCTTGGATCAGTTCGAGCGCTTCGCAAGCTTCAATGGTCCAGATTTTTATGGTTTACCGCGCAATACCGGAACCATTACTTTAGTGCGCGAACAATGGACTGTTCCTGAGATCATCACCCTACCTGATGGTGGAGAAATTGTTCCATTTTTTGCAGGCGAAACACTGAACTGGAAGCTTAAATAAGACCTTACACGATAGTAAGGTGATGTGATTAAGAATTAATCATTTAAAGTCCAAGTTCGCGGTATGATACGTAGCCTGAAACAATAACGTTCATTCCGCGAATTCCCAAAATGCGTTTCGAAAACCCCTTTCACATTGCCGTAGTCTTCCTTTGCGCTTTTGCGCTATCGGCCTGTCAATCAGGCGAGGACGAAAACATGCTTCAAAGTGCGGTTCGCGGTAAAGCTATTAAAGGGGTAATTAGCCAAGGCGTCGTCAGCACATACCGAGTCTCCGAAGAAAATGGCAGCCTAAGTTTATTGTCGACAACGTCCACAGATTCAAATGGGCGCTTCTCCCTCAATATTAATCACGACGAAGAACAGCCTTTACTCATTCAAATCAGCGCCCAACCAGTTGTCACTACCATGACCTGTGAGTTGCTTGAGGGCTGTATTGCGGAACAC
>NZ_LWFI01001448.1:0-827 GCF_001635735.1 Oleiphilus sp. HI0067 | reverse complement strand
TTAGTGCCTTTGTGCGCATGACGATTAAGCTTCTTCGTTGCTTTAGCGTATTCAATCGCCGTCTCGACAACTTTTTCAAATTCAACGATTTCGTCTAGAAAACCCGCTTCAACAGCTGTTTCAGGATCAAACATTTCCGCCAAATAAAGTGAACGATTCAAATAACGATCCGTCACACCATGTTTTGCCATCGTAATACCCGCATGGTGCATCGTCATACCGATCGCCACTTCATTCAGGCCAAGCTTGAACTCGCCAGCTGCACCAATTCGATAATCGCTACATAAAAGAGTAAATGCACCTTGCGCTACAGCGTGCCCAGTACATGCCGCAATCACAGGCGTCGGGAAAGACAATAATCGGCGCGTCAATGTAGAGCCTTCTTTAACCAAAGCCATCGCAGCATCCATACTTTTCTGCATAACTTTGAGATCAAAACCCGCAGAGAACATTCCAGGGTGTCCAGCGATCACAACAGGCGCTTTCGCTTCTTCTGCTTGGTCTAAGGCTGCGTTGAAGTCAGCAATCATCTCATGTGAAAACGCATTCACTTTGCCGTTGTTAAGCGTTAACATGGCAACGCCTTCATTAATTTCTACTTTGACTAATTCACTCATTTTAAAAACCTTATAGTGTTTTCTTATCTCACAAGGCAATCTCAGCGATGTAAGACGCTTAAATTTATATCTTTAACACGTGCTCACGATAATATTGCAGCTCAGCGATCGATTCACGAATATCATCTAATGCTAAATGTGTCCCCTGTTTTTTAAAGCCATCTAAAATTTCAGGCTTCCAACGGCGAGTCAGCTCCTTCAAAGTACTCA
>NZ_LWFI01001447.1:0-819 GCF_001635735.1 Oleiphilus sp. HI0067 | reverse complement strand
TGGCATTACATTCACAACAAACGATTCATTGGAATCAAGAATCTGTGACGTACCTTGCGCCTGAACATCAAACTCAAACGTTACTTCCGCATGCGCATAGTCATACAAGAAATATGTCGCCTTCATGAGCGCATAGCTGTCACCTTCTGCAGAACGAATTAACCAAGAATTATCAGAATTCGCACTAGTATTAGGAGGATTACCGCCACCAACGTGTTGGTAATTATACCAATCACCGCTCACCGCTAGATTCTCTGAATCCGAAACAAACGTCAGAAGACTTGTATCGTACGACGCTAAAAGATGCTCTTCTTCGATAGCATCACTCGCATTAAGAAAAACGTTTACGTCAGGATCGTCTCCATTATAAAAATCATCTTGAGCAGCAGCCAGTGCACCTTCGACATTACCAATGCCGCTAGTACCACCATTCAAAATAGCGCCATTACGACGAAAACCTATGTGCCATGCTGTTGACGCAGCCGCCTCCGCCGCAGTTAAACTAACTTCAGAGCCAGTTTCTAGATTGAAGTACGTGTAATCGGTATATGAAGATGCATCAATCTGTGTTGTTGGCGTTACACTTTCGTCTGAACCAACTACTGATGAAGATCCTGAACCGCCACAACCGACAAGTACTGCACTACTTACAGCAAGTGTTAATAATTTCTTTTGATTAGTCATTTTTTTACCCTTTACGAACAAGTTAGTAATTTTCAAATAGGCATCTAGAAGTGATCCAAGCGCAAACCAACAAAGACATAACGCCCCTGTTCCGGCCTTAAATCACTTGAGCTTTTAAAATCTTTCTGTGTATTT
>NZ_LWFI01001446.1:0-765 GCF_001635735.1 Oleiphilus sp. HI0067 | reverse complement strand
CTACACTAGACGACATAGAAACACATTGATGATGATGAATGGCCGAAACAAAAAGTTATCCGCAAGATCTACAATCATGGGTGGAGTACTTACTTAAACGTAAACTACCCTCTGCCTTGAGTCTGGCGCCGAAGGCCGTTTTGCTGATGGAAAACGAAGCGCCGAGTTATTTGAAGTTAGCTCAAATACTCGCCCCAGACCCTGTTGTGTCACTCGCAATCATGCGCAAGGCCAACGACAATCCTCGTCCAGAAAGCGTATTCAGTAAAACTCTTGATCACGCTATGAGCATGCTAGGCCACCAGCAAGTCAAAGAGCTACTCGTTGCCATCAAAAAACTCGACATCAAATATGGTTATCGCGCTTACTACCAAACTCTCGGAGCAAGCTTAACCAAAGCCTATCTCGCACAACGATTCGCAAAGGCAAAAGGATCAGCAAAATCCTTAGATATCTTCTGGGGGAGTTTATTTTCCGACGCACCCATGTGGTACATGTGGTGTTATGCCACACCATTAATGCGAGAGATCAGTCGAGCCAGCATACCAAAGAGAAAAGCGCTTGAACTAGATTTATTGGGCTGTTCACTCAAAGACATTCAATTAGAACTCTTAACGGCACTGAACGCTCCAGATCTCGCTCTAAAAACGCAACAAACGCAACACTGTTTGTCCTTGCGAGACTGGGCGCAATTATCACGCTTTGGCCAAGCTTCAGCACCGACTAGCGCCTCACAATCAGTGGCTCAAGCAAATCCTGCTGAGC
>NZ_LWFI01001445.1:0-977 GCF_001635735.1 Oleiphilus sp. HI0067 | reverse complement strand
ACCGTGAGTAGCATCTTGCATGTGGAAGTTCCAACGCTTAACACCACCTTGGAAGCCTTTACCTTTTGATTGACCAGTCACATCAACGACTTGACCAGCTTCAAATAGCGCAACATCAAGAGTATCGCCAGCTTTAAGCTCAGCACCCTCTTCTGCTTCCAAACGGAATTCCCATAATCCACGACCCGCTTCAACACCCGCTTTCGCGAAATGCCCAGCTGCAGATTTAGAAACGCGAGATGCGCGACGCTCACCAGTAGTGATTTGGACGGCACGATAGCCATCTACATCGTCGGTTCTCACCTGTGTGATACGGTTACCATCAACTTCTATGACGGTTACCGGAATAGATTGACCCTCATCTGTGAAGATACGAGTCATACCAGCCTTTCGGCCGACTAAACCAATTGCCATTTTTCACCTCTAAGTGTACGGGGCTTTCACCCTCTATGGCCCTTAAACAAGGTAGTTACACTTCGCCGAGCCAGTTGACTCGACACCAAACTTTCGTTTGGACTTAACCTAGGCTGATTTGAACATCAACACCAGCTGCAAGATCAAGCTTCATTAGTGCGTCTACAGTTTTTTCTGTAGGCTCTACAATATCCATCATGCGCTTATGCGTACGGATTTCATATTGATCGCGCGCATCTTTATTTACGTGCGGAGAAATCAATACTGTAAACCTTTCCTTCTTGGTCGGCAGAGGAATTGGACCACGCACTTGCGCACCAGTTCGCTTTNCCGTGTCTACGATTTCTTGCGTAGACTGATCAATCAGACGGTAGTCAAAAGCTTTCAGTCTGATTCTGATTTTTTGGCTTTGCATACTTAACAAAACTCCGATTATCGCCGCTTAAACAGTATGTTTTCGCAGCACCTGTACAAAAAAGGAGCGGCATTGTACACATTGCACACAAACGTGTCAACACGCACTATTAACCCCTTTGCAAACTGATATAACAACAAAAAAGGCC
>NZ_LWFI01001444.1:0-903 GCF_001635735.1 Oleiphilus sp. HI0067 | reverse complement strand
GCGTTAAAGCGTGGCGCATCTCTAAATCCAAATGGTTAGTTGGCTCATCTAAAAGCAGTAGATTAGGTTTTTGCCAGGCAATGATTGCAAGCGCCAATCGCGCCTTTTCTCCGCCGGAGAATTTCTCAATAGTGCCGGTCGCATCATCACCTCGAAAATTAAAGCCTCCTAAAAAATTACGAATGCTTTGTTCCGTTGCCGATGGCGTGAGTCTTTGTAGATGCAAAATTGGACTCGCATTCATATCAAGCGCTTCCAGCTGATGCTGAGCAAAGTAACCAATGTGTAAATGCTCTCCGTGCGTTCGCTCGCCTCGTAACAAGGTTTGTTGATCAACCAATGATTTAATTAGAGTCGACTTACCTGCCCCGTTTGGCCCTAACAGACCAATGCGTTGGCCCGGCAATATTGCACATGAGAAGTCATGGATAATGCTTGTATCCTGATAGCCCAGATCTACATGAGACAAATTCAACAAAGGGCTAGACGTTTTATCTGATTCAGGAAAGCTAAAACTAAATGGTGAATCAACGTGTGCAGGCGCGATGAGTTCCATTCGTTCAAGCTCTTTCAAACGACTTTGGGCTTGCTTGGCTTTTGTCGCTTTAGCTCTAAAGCGACTTACAAATGACTGAATCTCAGAAATACGCTGCTGTTGCTTGGCATATTGTGACTGCTGTAGCGCTAGCTTCTCGGCTCTTAGTCGCTCGAAGTCTGAATAAGTACCGGTATATTGATGTAACTGACGATGCTCAAAGTGCAAGATACTCGTTGCTACTGCATCGATGAAATCCCTATCGTGCGAGATAAATAGAAGTGTGCCTTGATAGCGCTTCAGCCATTGCTCGAGCCAAAGCATGGCGTCAAGATCCAAGTGGTTAGTTGGTTCATCTAACAACAGTA
>NZ_LWFI01001443.1:0-28268 GCF_001635735.1 Oleiphilus sp. HI0067 | reverse complement strand
TGAGTCTGATCACTATTCGCGTGGACTACCTGACTCAACAGAAGACAGCTAGTCACTACTATAGCTAGTAACTTCAAGGACCTGATACCTATATGATTTTTGAATAAACGCCAAAAAGACGGGACTAGCGCGAAGTCTACCAACATGAAGACTTCGCGCTGTGAATTGGTTAATAGGTTCAGTTAATATTTACGTATTTCTACAATTGCGGCAGAGGCAGGCTTGTTATCGACTGAGGTACTTCATTGCTGATTCAAGACCCTCGATACTCATTGGGTACATATGATCCTCAACCAATTCGCGTGTAATGCCTAGCGAACCGCCTGTTCCCCAATAGTTTTCTGGCAGCGGGTTAATCCATACAACCTTATCAAAGTGATCGGTCACGCGTTGCATCCAAACAGCGCCCGCCTCTTCGTTCCAATGCTCGATACTGCCACCTGCTTGCGTGATTTCATAGGGAGCCATTGCGGCGTCGCCTACGAAAATTACCTTATAGTCAGAGCTATACTTATGCAGCACATCATAAAGCGCGGTTGTCTCATTACTGCGTCGCAGGTTATTTTTCCAGACACTCTCATAAATAAAGTTATGGAAGTAAAAGTACTCCATGTGCTTAAACTCAACACGAGCAGCGGAGAATAGTTCTTCACATACTTTGACATGAGGATCCATAGAGCCACCGATATCAAAGAATAAAAGAACCTTCACTGCGTTATGGCGTTCTGGCACAAGCTTGAGATCGAGAAAACCAGCATTACGCGCTGTTGAACGAATTGTATCATCAAGATCCAACTGATCAGCGGCGCCTTGGCGCGCAAACTTTCTAAGACGGCGAAGAGCGACCTTTATGTTTCGGATGCCGAGCGTTATATCTCCATCCAAATCTTTATAACCGCGTTTTTCCCATACCTTTACAGCCTTCCCATGGCGCCCTTTCTTCTGACCAATTCGAACCCCTTCAGGGTTGTAACCGTTTTGGCCGAAAGGTGAGGTACCACCAGAGCCAATCATTCGGTTGCCGCCCTCGTGTTTTTTCTCTTGATTCTCGAGACGATCTTTCAAGGCATCCATGAGCTCTTCAAAACCGCCCATAGATTCAATTTCTTCTTTCTCTTCGTCAGTAAGAAACTTTTGAAGCTCAGACTTTAACCAATCTTCGGGAATCAGTTCGTTTAACAACTCATCCATAGCTTCAATGCCTTTGAAGTAGCTCTCAAAAGCACGATCAAACTTGTCGAAATTTTTCTCATCCTTTACTAGGCACAAACGACTCAAGTAATAAAAGTCGTCGATCGACGCAAAAGCGAGATGGTTCTCAAGCGCATTGATAAGATCCAACAACTCCTTAATGGTTGCAGGAACCTTATTTCTGCGAACTTCCTGAAAAAAGCCAATCAGCATGGATTACCCCTTGCGTCGAGCCATAAACGCTAAGCGCTGTAACAACTGTACGTCTTGTTCATTTTTGAGCAATGCGCCATACATTGGTGGAATCGCTTTGCTAGGGTCACGTTCGCGTAAAAGCGCTTCACCTACTTCGTCTGCCATTAGGAGTTTCAACCAATCTATCAATTCACTAGTAGATGGTTTCTTCTTAAGGCCTGGTACCTTACGCACGTCGAAGAACACGTCTAAAGCATCTCTAAGAAGCTCTTTTTTGATGTCTGGATAATGCACTTCAACGATTTTCTGCATGGTTTCGGCATCAGGGAAATCAATATAGTGAAAGAAGCAGCGGCGCAAGAATGCATCAGGCAGTTCTTTTTCGTTATTACTCGTGATGAGAACAATTGGGCGATTTTTAGCAACGATTCGCTCTTGTGTTTCGTAAACATAAAACTCCATTTTGTCGATCTCAAGTAAGAGGTCATTTGGAAACTCAATATCAGCTTTGTCGATTTCATCGATCAACAGAATGACACGCTCTTCTGCCTCGAATGCTTCCCACAGTTTACCCTTCACAATGTAGTTAGAAATGTCGTGTACTTTATCGACACCAAGCTGAGAGTCACGTAGGCGAGATACTGCATCGTACTCGTACAAACCTTGCTGCGCTTTCGTGGTTGATTTGATATGCCACTGAATCAAACGAGCGTCTAGGGATTTTGCTAACTGCTCAGCAAGCATGGTCTTACCCGTGCCAGGCTCACCTTTAATTAGTAGAGGTTTTTGCAATGTAATCGCCGAATTAACAGCCATTTGAAGATCACTAGTAGCGACGTATTCGTTTGTACCCTTGAAACTCATAACCAATTCCTAAAACATTTGTTGTAGCGCGAGCATTTTAATCTATGCCTAGCCTCTGCGGGTATTCAAAATATAGAATACTGTGTTCAGATACCAGAGTTGATGGTTCATCGCGCACGGAATACCCAATATAACTCATGAAACTAATCGGACATGACGATTCATCCGTAGCGTCGAGCAGAACTACTTTCAGGAAAATACATGAAGACAAAAATTATTCTTTTGGCTCACGGAAGCAGTAATACGAGTTGGTCCGACGCCTTTTTTGATATGACAAAAACATTGCGCGAGCAATTTGATCAAGCCGACTTAGCCTTTATGGAGCTAAGCGAGCCTAGCCTGCAAGACGTTTGTGCACACGCTGCGAGCGAGGGATACGAGCAAATACAGGTTCTCCCCTTATTTTTCGCGACAGGCCGACACTTGAAGAAAGATGTGCCGAACATGATTAAAGAGATCAAAAACGATCTGTCGGTCGATATAAAACTTCTACCCGCTATTGGGGAGTTGCCTGAGTTTCGCGACGCGCTAATGACAATCGTGCAAAGTAAACTATAAGTCAGATCAAGGCGTAGCGATTCATACTGAACTTGCCATGTTACAGGATGCGACAATGCAAACACATTATGATTACTTGGTCACTGGTGGTACTGGACTGATAGGTTCAACATTTATTAAGTCGCTACCAGCCGGCATCACAGTTCTTGTATTAACAAGACAAAAGCACCCAAAACGTCTCGATAAGGTCACAGCGAACCTTAAGTTGATTAGCAACTTAAATGATATTAGCGACGACACGATAATCGATCACGTGATTAATTTAGCGGGTGAGCCAATTGTCGATCGCCCATGGACCGAGTCACGCAAGCAGGTTCTACGCAGCTCACGAATCGGAGTAACTGAACAACTTGCAGATCTGTCGGCTCGTCTAGCAAAGCCCTTTAAAACCCTCGTATCCGGTTCAGCAATTGGTTACTACGGTTCAGATAACGGCACTCAGTGTAGCGAAACAAGTCCTAGAGGGAGCGATTTCGCCGCAAGCTTGTGCAGCGGGTGGGAGCAAGCTGCTACGACAATCAGATCCGAGCGAAGGACAGTATTAAGGATCTCTATTGTTTTGTCCGGAGATGGCGGAATGCTCGCTAAGCTCTATCCGAGTTTTATATTAGGCGCCGGCTCAGTGATAGGTGATGGCAAACAAATGATGTCTTGGATTCATATTTCAGACCTGGTTGAACTTATTCATCAGGCTATCAATGATCAATCAATGGAAGGCGCATTCAATGCTGTCGCCCCTATAAACACGACTAATCAGGAATTTAGCCGCGTACTCGCTCAAAATCTTAGGCGCCCTCTACTATTGAAAATGCCAACTATTGTGACGAAATGGATCTTTGGTCAGCGTAGCGATTTACTTCTCGGAAATCAGGATGTTGTTTCGGATAAGCTTCAGGCTTTAAGCTATAGTTTTAAATATCCTGAAATTCACGACGCACTTTCTCAGATCTATAAGCATAAGAGATAGGCGTCTTTTAAACCGGCAGTCGAACTTGCGTAATCAACACCTTGTTAAAGTATTAACTTATCTAATCACATTAGCCACTTTAACAAACGCTCACGCATCTACCGATACGAACAGCGCGCAAAGTAGTTTCATTGAACACAGCTATATTTCATGCAGCGTATTGAGCGCAGAGCAGCTTACAATTGCCCAGCTCGCGCAGCGTGGGGTTAGTGAGGATCAAGCTCTTAAAAACCTCCCCCAAAAAACCAAGAATGCCAGTTCGCGTATTAAACAGGTTTATCAACTGATTAGTGATGAAGGCATCTTAAACGCCTACTCTATTATCAACAGCAACTATGCGCGATGTGCAAAACTTGTCCATGAGCGCGATGGGGCGCCTGCTCAAGATATGTATGAGTTTGGTTTTTATTATTGTGCCGGTGAGAATAAAATTCGTTACGAAACGATTTTACGAATTAATAATAGCTTCAACATTGATCGCGTACTTGCTGAGACACCAGACTCCCATTTTGATGTCGCAATTAACTACTTTAAGCTCATCGAATCGAAAGGACTTTTAGCCGGATTTGATTACACAGCGAACAATTTAAAGGCCTGTTTAGAGCGTATTAGATAATTTTTAATTTCTTTAATTATTTTTGTTGACTTGAAAAAACATTGCGCCTAATATTCGCGCCACTTCGACGAAGTACAGATGTGTCCCGTTCGTCTAGAGGCCTAGGACACCGCCCTTTCACGGCGGTAACAGGGGTTCGACTCCCCTACGGGATGCCACTTTCTTCGTTAGCAAATTAACCACTTACGGTTTCCGTAACGTGGTTTTTTTGTGCCTGAATTTTGTTATTTTAGGTTTTGTGCTCACAGACCTCCGCAAAGTTCATAAGCTCGTCTACACTAATAATTCAAGCGTACAAAAACAAATGCTCACTCATAGAGCTCATCGCGTATTTACCTGAAGTTATGCAAAAACAAGACGTCTTATTGGCTCGTCAGCCTATTTATAATCGACAAAAAGAAGTACATGCGTACGAGCTACTCTTCAGGGATAACGAAGAAAATAAAGCAACTTTTTTCTGCGATCTCAGCGCAACATCAAACGTGCTTTTAAACCTGTTCACTGAAACGGACCTAGAATTTGTGACGTGTGGATTACCCGCGTTTATTAACTTTTCAGGCGAACTGTTAATGGAAAAGCCCATCTTTGATCCTCACATGGTGGTCATCGAAATCCTTGAGCACGTTAAAATTACTCCAAGCTTCATAAAGCGCGTCATTGCGCTTAAGAAAGTCGGTTATACGATTGCGCTGGACGACGTAGTAAAAGCACCTCACTACAAACCTCTGCTTCCTTATATCGATATCGTGAAAATCGATCTACCTAGTTTGAGTGAAGATGAGTTGCGACAATCAGTCGACTATCTAAAGGACTTCGACGTCACTTTGCTTGCCGAAAAAGTTGAAACTCACGAAGAGTTTCAACTTTGTTCCGATTTAGGCTTTGAGTTGTTTCAGGGTTATTTTCTTGCTAAGCCTGAATTGGTTAAGGGTAAAAAATTAAACACCAACCAAATATCGGTACTTGGGCTAATCGCTGAACTCCAAGACCCCAATATAGACATAAACCACGTCAGCGATATTATAAGCCAAGACCCCATTATCAGTTTTAAGTTACTGAAATTGATTAATTCAGCCGCTTATCGACGCACGAAAGAAATTGACTCAATTAAATCAGCTGTCGCCTTACTTGGTTTAAAGCGCATTAAAAGTTGGGCAACACTGCTTGCGTTGAGCAAACTTGATAACAAGCCTGATGCACTACAATACATCGCCATTGTTCGTGCAATGACCTGTGAAAAACTCGCGGACTTTGTAAGTTCAGATTTACAGAATGAATTCTATACAACTGGTCTGCTCAGTTGTTTAGACGCGTTTTTTGACCAACCTATCGATCAAGTTATTGAAAGTATTCCAATTAAAGACTCAATGCGCTCTGCACTGATGGAACGTAAAGGCGTGCAAGGTTTAATATTGCAATCTACACTGCTTTTCGAACAAGGTTTACTTGAACAAATAGACTGGAAGGCTCTCGGCGAACTGGGCTTAGATGGGCAAACCTTTAACGACATTTATTATGAATGCTCTGCAATAGCACTAGAGGCAACCGCAGCTTAATCACACACGGAAGAAAACTATGAGCTCAAAACACGTACTTGTCATTAATTGCGGTAGCTCTTCATTAAAGTACGCGTTATACGCCGTAGGCGACGCCACCCCATTACAAACCGGTCTCGCTGAAGAACTTAATAGCACCAATGCAAGGCATATTTCAAAAGATCTTTCTGGAAATAGGCAAAGCTTTGACACGCCAAATGCTTCTCACGGCGACTCAATTCAAGCAATTGTTGACGCACTCAACTGCGAATTTAACTTAAGCAATTCATTAATTGCTGTCGGGCATCGCGTTGTTCATGGCGGCGAGCGATTTAATAAAGCAACGCTCATCGACGATTCTGTGTTAGCGGAAATTAAACAATGCATTCAACTCGCGCCCTTACATAACCCAGCAAATATTACTGGCATAGAACTTTTGCAAAGTCAGTTTCCTGGGGTACCGCAAGTTGCTGTCTTTGACACAGCGTTTCATCAAACTATGCCCGAGCACGCATATCGCTATGCGATACCAAGCGAGTTTTATACTAAGTACGGCGTAAGACGATACGGGTTTCATGGAACAAGTCATCAATATGTAGCTAGTTCGACCGCACAACATATTGGCAAACCTATTGAAAATTGCTCCTTTATAACTGCACACCTTGGTAACGGCGCAAGTGTATGCGCGATCGAGAATGGCAAGAGCGTTGACACCAGCATGGGCATGACACCGCTTGAGGGATTAGTTATGGGCACCCGAAGTGGTGACGTAGACCCAGGCCTTATCGGCTTTTTAGGTTTACAAGGTTATGACTGTACTCAGATTGATAAAATCTTGAACAAACAAAGCGGCCTTCTTGGTCTATCTGGCATTTCAAACGATTGCCGAACACTTGAGGAACAAGCATCTAAAGGAAACAAAGATGCCCAACTCGCGTTAAAAGTGTTCAGCTATCGTCTCGCCAAATATATCGCAGGCATGCGCATTGCGCTGACTCAATGCGACGGTCTGATCTTCACAGGCGGTATTGGCGAAAACTCGGTATTTATTCGGAAAGAAACTGTGGCCCTTCTTAATGGTCTCGGTTTCATAATTGATGAAGAACTCAATCGCGACATTACTGACAATGTATGCGCCATTCAATCAACAGACAGCTTACCTATATTTGTATCACGCACCGACGAAGAACGTTTAATTGCGGAGCAAAGTGCTGCACTCTGTTCGTAAATGAAACCTATTTTTAAATTTAACAGCTACGGATTAAGCAGATGAGTAAGGCTTTTTTCTTAACAACTACCGCACAGAATTCAGGACTAACGTCAGTCACATACGGTTTGGTATACGCCTTAGAACGGCTCGGCGTTAACGTAGGTGTATTTCAGCCAATTAGCTATCAAGTCGGGCACGACGACAACTCAAAATATTTTGCCAAAGTCCTTAATATCGAAAGCGATGTGGAGATCATTTCACTATCAGACGCGCAAATGTTGATGAGTGAAAATAAAGGTGGTTTGTTGATGGAACGTATTGTTGCTAACTATGAAAAAGTAGCAGCTAAGAAAGACGTGATCGTTGTTGAAGGTATTCCGAATGATAGAAATGAAGCCTATTTAACACGACTTAATATCGATATTGCCCAGAATCTAAATGCGCCCGTTATTCTTGTCGCCGACGTCAATCAACGGACACCCACTCAATTATCTAAACACCTTAAAGTTGCGGCTTCGCTATATCACGGCACGGAGAGTCCTGACGTGCTTGGAGTAGTATTAAATCGCGTTGGAGAAATATCTGATGAGGACTTTTCAGCGCGCCTCGTTTCAATAAGTGACCTAAATGTATTTACCAATAATTTCCATTTAATTGGTGCAATACCACTTCTAAAAGAACTCGCAGCCCCAAGGGTCAGTGATCTTAAGTACACATTAGAAGTTAACTCGCTTAACGAAGGTGAATCAGACTATCGCCGAATTTATGACATCGTGTTTGCTGCAAAGACCGTAGACAATATCATTCCTAGGCTAACGCCTGGCACGCTTGTGGTAACACCGTCAGACCGAAGTGACGTCATTGTCGCTGCGTGTATGGCTGGCTTATCAGGCATTCCTCTCGCGGGCATATTGCTCACAAGTGATTCGAATATCGACCCTCGCATACACAAGCTTTGCGCAGCCGCTTTAAAAGCTGGTTTACCGCTTCTATCAACACCAACTGACACATTTAGAACGGCAGCAGCTCTTGCTAACCTTAACCGTGTCGTGCAGGTCGATGATGAAGCCAGAATGCGTCAGGTTGTGAGTATGGTTTCCGAGCATCTCGATTTGGAATGGCTCGCTCAAGTATGCGCCAAAGAGCGAAAGAGTCGCCTGTCGCCCCCTGCATTTCGCCACATGCTTACGTCTCGCGCTCGTTCCGCCAAAAAACGTATCGTTTTACCTGAAGGAAACGAACCGCGCACCGTTGCTGCTGCGATTGCTTGCCAAGAAAGGAATATCGCTCAATGCGTTATGATTGGGGAGCGCAGCGACATTAGCTCGGTTGCTGAAGCACAAGGTCTGACATTTCTAGATGAAATAGAAGTCATCAATCCCGACGAAGTGCGTGAAAGATACGTTCCTCATATGGTGGAGGCACGCAAGCACAAAGGCTTAGCGCCTGATATGGCACGCTCTCTACTTGAAGATAATGTAGTTCTTGCGACGATGATGGTTGCCTTAGATGAAGTAGACGGATTAGTTTCAGGTGCTGTACACACGACAGCAAATACTGTTCGCCCAGCACTTCAGTTAATCAAAACTGCACCATCAGCCACTGTTGTCTCTTCGGTCTTCTTTATGTGCTTGCCAGAGCAAGTACTGGTCTATGGTGACTGTGCAATCAATCCAGACCCTAACGCTGAAGAGTTGGCGGACATCGCGATACAGAGTGCAGACTCAGCCCTAGCTTTTGGAATTGAGCCAAAAGTAGCGATGATTAGCTACAGCACAGGCGCTAGCGGTGCGGGGGCCGATGTCGAGAAAGTAAAACAAGCAACTGAGATCGCAAAAGCTCGTCGTCCAGACCTTTTGATCGATGGACCTTTGCAATATGACGCTGCTGCAATTGAAAGTGTCGCAGCGAAGAAAGCGCCAAACAGCCCTGTTGCGGGACAAGCAACGGTATTTATCTTCCCCGACCTGAACACTGGAAACACGACGTACAAAGCTGTTCAGCGAAGTGCGAATGTCATAAGCATGGGCCCGATGCTCCAAGGTCTAAACAAGCCGGTTAATGATTTATCGAGAGGCGCATTAGTAGATGACATCATCTACACGATTGCGCTCACGGCGATTCAATCAAAACAAGCAGACGACGCTAAAGAACAAGCTCAGCAATAATTATGGGATGATCAGAGTAAGGTGCCATCGATATACTTTGGTACCGCTGACACGAGAAACCTTTGTACAAGACATGGTCGATCATATAACGAAGCTTTCGCTTGGCCTTATGCTCTACTGAGTCGCAGGAAACTGATGCATTGCGCAGCTCTAGCTGCTTTTCTAGTGTTTTGAGAACTGGAGAAGCACGAAAGTCATTAAAATCACCTAATACAACAATGCGCGCTTGATCAAATTGTTGCACACCTTTCACCAAACCCTTTGATTGCATTAATCGCTTTGAGGCCTTTTTGGGTGACTCCTTCCGCTTTGATAAAAAATGCGTAGTAGCAAAAGAAACATCTTTATCGGTATCACCGATTCGGTATCTGAGGGTTAAGCCTAAGACTTTAGATAACCGTTTAGGCTTATAGCCATCCACATGCCCTGACGGGAATCCAAAATCTGTGACCTTAATTTGCTCTGCATCTTTCCAAACAAACGCAACATCTTGCCCCGTTGCCGTATCACGCCCTTGTTTGAATGCATAAGACCAGCCCTCACCAAGTGCATCGACGATATCTTTCGCAACCTGCTTATTTTCGATTTCGATAAACGCAACAAGATCTATACTTTGATCAAGAATAAGTTCACGATAGAACCCAAGTTTTTTGTCGTAATCAGAAACAGACGGATCACCCTTATTGAATCTTGATCCGTCGACATGACCATCATGAGGAGTCCAAAACCACTCGGAATTAAGTGTTGCCACGCGAAGCGTTTTTTCTGCACTAGCTAGAGTCGAGACACCCACAAATAGGATTACAAAAACGACTGAGACAAATATCCGCAACCGTGACATGTAACTAAGCTTCTTGAAGCAAGTGAGAAGTCTCTTCAGCGAAGCCTGCGCCAACCTCAGAGTAGTAATTGAACACCACATCCACACCATGAGATAAAAGCAGTAGACGCTCATCATCATGCTGCGCAACGGCTGAAATCTTTCCCTTGTAATCGCGTAATTTGAGCTGTTCAATAATGTTGATCATTTCTTCTACATTAGGGATCGCGAGCATCACAAGTTTTACTCGGTCAAGATCCTGCGATTCCCAGAACTCAATATCATCTGCGTCGCCATGAATCACATTTGTGATGCCATTATTGATGTGCCCTGCAACACGTGACTCATCTATCTCTACACCCCAAACAACATTACCTCCGGCTTTAACCAGCGCGTGATAGGCACCTAAGCCAACGCGGCCAAGCCCGACGAGCATCACATCAGCGCCCTGCGCAACCTGACTACACATGGATGTATTCGCGTTTGCACGCTGAAAACCTTGCAAGCGGCCGGACAGCTTTGCATAAAACAAATGTGCTTTTTTATAGATAAGTGAGGTGATGACAAAGCTCTGCGCTGTCGTGATTGCTAGGATAATTAGCCACTCTTGAGCCAATAAACCTTCTCGAATACTAAGCGCTGCAACAATTAACCCAAACTCACTAAAATTCGATAACAGCAATGCACTAAGAAACGCCGTGCGCGCGCGTAAAGACATCACGCAAAACACTGCGTAAAATAGTATGAATTTGAGCGGCAATAACAGCAGAAGAAGTGAAGCTAAAATAAACATTGAGAAATCGGGCAAGGCTGACAAGCCAATACTCAAGAAGAAGGACACTAAGAATAAGTCTTTAAACGAGATAAGTGATTTATATAACTCGCCTGACTTACTACTTGTCGCAACTAACATCCCAACAAGCAATGCACCCAAGTCACCTTTTACATTCACCAGTTCAAATAGCGCATAGGCGCCAAGCGCGAGCATAAGCCCACTCAAGGGCAACAATTCTCCGTGACCAGTTTTATTCAAAAGCTTATCGACGAAACGAGTAAGAAGTGGCAGCCCTAGTAACAACAATGCCCAAAATGAAGGCACTTTGCCGGTCGCAACCACGAGAAAAGCGACGGCGATAATGTCCTGAATAATCAGCACACCCACTGCGATAACGCTTTGTCGACTGCGGATTTCTCCGGAATCTTCGAGTACCTTGATGACGCAAACTGTACTACTAAAACTCAGCGCGAAAATGAGTAGCGCAGTCTGTTCTACAGAGAGTTCAAAAACTAATAAACCAGCCCACGCCATTACTGCGTTAATAACGAAGCATAAGGCAATCCACAAACTCATGTGACTGATTGCCGAACCCCAAACTTCTTTTTGAATGAGGTCTCTTACATTTATTTTTAGGCCGATCGTAAAGAGCATTAAGGTAATGCCTAAATCAGCGAGTCGTTGAATATCATCCGTTAAGGTGTAGCCCGCAAAATGCAAACCGAAACCCGCGAGCAAGTATCCAACTAATGGAGGTAGGCCAAGGACCTTAGCGGTCAGACCAGAAAAATAAGCGGCCAAAATTAAGGCTATGCTCATACGCAACAAATCCTGAGGTTTTGGTGTATAAAGTAATCAATTACTTAAACAAGATACTTTTTGTTATACAAATGCTTATCGAGCTGCGGTCTAAAATCAGCGGATGCATCCATAGACTTTAAAATCCAATAATGCCCGCTAACCAGTCGATCAATATACAAACTATCAACCGGAGGTTTAAATCGTTCTAAGTTTTTGAAAAACAGACCTGTGTGCTCCATCGCATCAACATGAAGTTTTGACTCGCCGTAATTAAAAGGTTGTCCGGCAAATGGCTGAAAAAAAATGTCCCGCCAAAGTTTATAGAAGTCAGAACCAGGACTTGCTTTATTTGCCACGCGCGCCCCGAGTCTTATCAAGGCCTCATCCAAGGCTGCATAATCCTCGTCGATAGCACTAACGACCGAATCTCGATAGGCCTGAACAATTTCAGGCTTCAACTCTTTGATACAACCAAAATCATAAATAATGATTGAGCCATCGGGTCGAAATGCAAAATTACCGGGGTGTGGATCACCATGAATGCACTGACCAGAAAACAATTGATCACTCAACATTTTAAAGACCCGCTCAGCAATCACAGATCTTTGCTGCTCGGTATATCCCAGCGAAACAAGATCTTCGGCCGCATCACCCTCAACTAACCCCAGTGTTAAAACACGCTTTGTGGAATATTTATCGAAGACTTCGGGTATTATTATCCCTTCGTCTTTCGAGTGAAACTGAGCAAAACGATTTAAGTTATGAGCTTCTAAAGTGTAATCGAGCTCTTCTTTTAAACGATCTCTTAATTCATTAAACAACGCGTCGACACTTTCTTTTGGCATTTTTAATAAACCGCCAAGCTTGAGTGTGAGTTTTAATTGCTTTAAATCTGAATCAACAGAACGGTCTACTCCCGGATATTGCACCTTAACGATGACGTCTTCGCCGTTTAAAGTGACCGCCCGGTGTACTTGACCTATAGAGGCCGCCGCGTAGGGTTCTTCGTCAAAAGTCTTAAATAGATCGGTGATAGGCTTACCTAATTCTGACTCGACTTGCTCTTTAATCACTGAAAACTCGACAGGAGGCGCTTGCTTCTGGAGCTTCTTCAAGGCTTGCGAGAATTCCTCAGGGAGAAAATCTTGAGTCTGAGAGACGATCTGACCGACTTTCATTACCGCGCCTTTCAACTCGCCAAGCGTTTCTGTAATGTCATCAGCCATTTTTTCGTAACTAGCGGCTTTTCGACGATCACGATCATCGCCCTTACTGACAACATCAACTAGTTTGTCACCTGCATATCGTGCAGCAACACTAGCCGTCATCCCTGCAAGCTTTACAAAACGCTTTGTTCGGCTCTGAGCCGGTTTCTTCCCTGCCACCTGCTTACCTGTCACCTACTAATCTGTCACACAAAACAACGTTGTACTGGGGAAAATCTATCTGCTGCTCCCCTGCTTTTAGACTCAAATTAAGCCGATCATTATTTTTCAGCACGCCGACACCTTTTGGAGTACCGGTAAACAAAATATCCCCTTTACGTAAACTGAACACAGACGTAACTTCTTGTATTAAGGCAGGGATATCAAATAGCATGTCTGAAGTCATACCATCTTGCACGACCTCATCATTAATAAGGAGCTGGAAATTAATCTGGTTCAAATCCTGATCACTGAAAGGAATAAAAGACGTGAGTACTGAAGCGCCATCGAAAGATTTCGCTCTTTCCCACGGATGCCCCTTTTCTTTTAATTTAGCTTGAAGCCCACGATCCGTGAGATCAAGCCCAAGTCCTAAACCAGCAATATCCTGACTAACATCGACTGGAGCGTCGACGTTTATGTCCCGCCCGATTAAGACAGTGAGTTCAGCCTCGTAATGAATACCTTCGCGTGGAATTACGACTTGCTCACTGGTTTGAATAGTAGATTCCGGTTTAATAAATAGAATTGGCGCCTTGGGTATGGGATTGTTTAGCTCTTTCGCGTGCTCCGCGTAATTTCGGCCAATACACACAAGCTTTGAGCAACGCGCGTCAAACTCTTTACCGTCAAACCAAACCGGCTGATACATCTACTACTCCATAGGTTAATTAGTCGAATATTTTGCCAGGATTCATAAGTCCTTTCGGATCGAATACCTGCTTGATACCTTTCATCAAAGCAATGTCTGCTGCGCTGCGTGTGTATTGCAAATAATCCTTTTTCACAAGACCAACCCCATGCTCAGCAGAAACACTCCCGCCATGCTTTTCAACGATATCAAAGACCCATTTGTTCACATCAACACATTTTGCGAAAAACTCATCCGCGGGCAAATCTTCTGGCTTCAGTATGTTGAGGTGTAAATTGCCATCTCCGATATGACCGAACCAAATTATTTCGAAATCAGGGTAATGCGTGGTGACAACCTCGTCGATTTCCGTGAGAAACTCGGGGACTTTTGAAACCACGACGCTTATATCGTTTTTATACGGAGTACGCGGCGCAATCGATTCAGAAATCCCTTCACGTAAACGCCATAAGTTCATAGCCTGCGTTTCGCTTTGGCTAATCACCCCATCAATTACCCAGCCTTGTTCAACGCAGTGTTCAAACAACTCCATCGCCGAATCCATTACCGCGTCATTGCTCGCCTCAAACTCTAGCAAGGCATAATAAGGTGCTTCAGATTCAAACGGCGCTGGCACATCTGCGTGCGCACGCACATGGTCCATCGCTTGATGTGAAAAGAACTCATAGGCAGTCAAATCGAGCTTGCCTTGGAAAGACTTAAGAACATCCATCGTATTAGTAATATCGTTAAGACCCAGAACAAGTACAGTCAGATTCTCAGGTTGACGCGTCAGGCGCATGGTAGCTTCGGTAATTAAACCCAAGGTACCTTCTGCACCAATGAACAAATGGCGCAAGTCATAGCCAGTGTTGTTTTTGAGCAAATCAGAGTTCAAGTTCAGAACTTCGCCAGCGCCGGTGACGACAGTTAAACCCAAGACCCAATCTCGTGACATACCGTATTTGATTACCTTGATTCCGCCAGCATTGGTACTCAAATTACCTCCAATTTGGCTTGAACCGGCAGAGGCAAAGTCAACCGGATAGTAAAGACCTTGTTCTTCAGCGAAATTCTGTAATTGCTCAGTGACTACGCCAGCTTGAACTTTGACACAGCGATCACTTGCACTGAAATCAACGATTTGATTCATGTAGTCAAAGCTAACGACGACCTCTCCATTAGTCGCGACAGCACCACCGCTTAACCCTGTACGCCCACCAGATGGAACGATTGCAAACTCTAGTTCGTTTGCCAGCTTAACGATGGCTTGCACCTGCTCTGTACTGCGCGGAAATGCAATGGCCAAGGGTGCCACCTCATACATCTTTGTCCAGTCTTTACCGTGCGTAGCTAGTGAGTCTGCATCTGTACGAAGCTTTCCCTCATCTAGTATGTTTGTTAGCGCATTAATAATTTGATCAACAGCGGCCATGCTTTCCTCGCGTACTACTAAGTTTTCAAGTTGGAGTGATTTTACACGACTAAATGCGCATTGCACTGGTCGATTAGGTAATCTTTGTGCATAAATAAATACGCTCAGTGAATAGCAATTATTAATCAAATATCAGTAATTTATAGATCAGTACAGAAGCACCGAATTAGAAACCTGTGGTAGAATACGCGCCCTTTCATTACCGTAGCCAGCCTATCATTAAAACTATTGGTCTGGCATTGAACAAAAAGGTAGAAGTAAGTCATGGCAAACACGTCTTTGGATAAAGCAAAAATCCGGGTTCTTTTGTTGGAAGGTGTTCATCAGTCAGCTGTAGATATTCTGCACAAAGCTGGTTACACAAACATCGAGTACCTCAAAACGTCTCTTTCCCAAGAAGACCTTATTGAAAAAATCAAAGATGCTCATTTTGTTGGAATTCGCTCACGCACCCAACTTACCGAAGAAGTATTTGCAGCTGCTGAAAAATTGATCGCTGTTGGCTGTTTCTGTATTGGGACAAACCAAGTCGATCTTGATGCAGCTACCCGCCATGGCGTTGCGGTATTCAACGCACCATACTCAAACACGCGAAGTGTGGCAGAACTCGTTCTTGCAGAAGCCATTCTTCTATTGCGCGGCGTACCAGATAAGAACGCTAAAGCTCATCGCGGCGAATGGCTCAAATCCGCAGCGAACAGCTACGAAATCCGCGGCAAGAAACTCGGCATTATCGGCTACGGAAGTATCGGTAGTCAGTTAAGCGTATTAGCTGAAGCGCTAGGCATGAATGTTTACTTCTATGACGTAATCACTAAGCTTCCTTTAGGAAACGCGCGCCAAGTTGACTCGCTAGAAGAGCTTCTAGGTATGTGCGATATTGTGAGTCTTCATGTTCCGGAAACTGCAGCAACACAAGACATGATCGGTGCGACCGAACTTGCGCAAATGAAGCAAGACGCGATTCTAATCAACGCTGCACGTGGCACTGTCATCGATATCGATGCACTTTCAGCATCGCTACGCGAAGGCAAGCTGCTGGGCGCAGCGATCGACGTATTCCCTGTCGAACCTAAATCAAACGATGAAGAGTTTGTGTCTCCTTTACGTGAATTCGACAATGTCATCCTTACACCGCACGTTGGCGGAAGCACAATGGAAGCACAAGAGAATATCGGTTTCGAGGTTGGTGAGAAACTTGCCACCTATAGCGACACTGGTACTTCAGTGACATCTGTAAACTTCCCTGAAGTCGCATTGCCTGCACACCCAGAAAACCACCGCCTTCTTCATATCCATGAGAATGTTCCAGGGGTTATGTCTGAGATCAACCAAGTATTCAGCGAGAACAACATCAACATTTGCGGCCAGTATCTGCAAACTAACGAGAAAGTTGGCTACGTAGTTATCGATGTCGATAAAGAATACAGCGAACTTGCTCTAGAGAAGCTGCGTAATGTTCGTGGTACGGTGCGAGTGCGCGTACTGTTCTAAGCGATTCAATCATAATGAATCCCAAAAAGGCTGTACTATTAGGTACGGCCTTTTTTATATGTAAAAGCCGCCTTCACACAGTTGTTCAAGTACTTATTACACGTTAAGTTAATGCTTCCGATAACAAGTAATAAGAATAAAAATGAGCAAACTTCATGAACGCCACTTTGGCGAAACGCAAAATATTGTACGCGCAAATGTAAGACGCTTTGTCGATACACATATCAACCCGTTTATTGATGAATGGGAAGAAGCCAACGAGTTTCCGCGCGAGCTCTACAAACTTGCTGGCGAGGCAGGTCTTCTCGGGATTGGTCACGATGGAGAGTTTGGCGGCGCTGGCGGGGACGTATTCACCAAAATTGCAGCATCAGAGGAACTCATGCGATCAAGCTCTGGTGGACTTGTTGCGAGCTTAGGAAGCATAGATATTGGTTTGCCACCCATCGCTCGTTGGGGCTCTAACGAACTGAAACAACGAATACTCCCTGATGTTATTCTCGGCAATAAAGTTATTGCTCTTGCCATCACAGAACCTTCCGGCGGATCAGACGTAGCAAACATCAAAACCACAGCTAAAAAAGATGGTGATTATTACATCGTCAATGGCAGTAAAACCTTTATTACAAGCGGGCATCGCGCCGACTACTATACAGTGGCGGTTCGTACCGGTGGCGATGGCTACGGCGGAATCAGTCTATTACTTATAGAGCGCGACACCGAAGGTTTTACGAGAGGTAAAAACCTTAAAAAAACAGGATGGTGGGCAAGCGATACAGCAGAACTGTTCTTTGATAACTGCAAGGTGCCCGCTTCGAATCTTATTGGTGCCGAGAATGCAGGATTTTTGGCCATCATGTCGAACTTTGAAATGGAACGATTAAGCCTTTGTGTGATGGCCAACATGACATCAGAACTTGCACTCGACGAAGCGCTCGCTTACGTGAAGCAGCGAGAAGCTTTTGGCCGTCCAATCGGTAAATTTCAAACCATCAAGCACAAGCTTGCAGAAATGGCGACAGCCCTAGAAGCGAGCAAAACATTTACCTATTCACTCGCACAAGCAATTAGTGAAGGCCAGCCGGTCATCAAAGAAATATCAATGGCAAAAAATCTAGCAACGCAGACCAGCGATAAAATCACTTACGATGCAGTGCAAATATTTGGCGGAATGGGCTTTATGCGTGAATCGAAAGTAGAGCGTTTAGCGCGAGATAACCGGATTCTCTCGATTGGTGGGGGAACCTACGAAATAATGAATGAGGTGATTGCCAAACAGCTAGGTCTATAGTCGCCCCCAGCCATTAACCTTCAACTAGACAGCACGTTACTAAATCAATCAGTGCGGGAGCATAAAGCTATTTCACTTTACTCCCCTTGCTTTACTTCTCTCACTAAGCGTCAGATTGAAGACTCAATAATACTGAAGACCTTCTGACGATATTCAGCAGATTCACCAACCAAGTGATGACCAGCGCCATCGACCACACTGACCTTCACTAAAGGAAAGAGTGTTTGGTAGAACGGAAGATTAAAGGTCCAGTCCACCGTTGTGTCATCGTTTCCTTGAATCAAACTCAATTGAGCACCGTTTATAAGACCGCTTACTGTCGCTCGCTCAGACATTTTTGGAATCCAATTACGTAGAGCTCCGACCCAATCAACTGACAAACCATCATGCTGCAAAGGATCTTTATTCTGAACAAAATCTAAAAATGCTTGATCGTGAGAATTATCTTTAAAACTACGAGGCCAGTACTCTTTGCGACCTTGCAAAATACTGTGCGCAAATTCCGCCATATGCCAACTCTGCGGCTTCATTAATGGCGCCAACATAAATACATGCTTTAGATTAAGCGGCGATAACACCGTCGCCGACTCTTCTGAACTTAACAAGTCTGCCAAGATGGCTGCGCCCGTGCTCTGACCAAGCAAATACAAAGGAAGTTCACTATCGCATAACGCAAGTATACTTTTTAGCGCAGGCTGATATTGCTCAAAGGCATCAATACTGGCGCGCGCGCCACTCGATAAGCCATGCCCGGGCAAGTCAAATGCAACAACGCGCAGGCCATTAGCAAGAAGGCGCTTCACGATATTTCCATAAAGTCCTGCATGATCATAGTAACCATGAACGATGACTACCTGCCCTTTGATTTCCATTGCGGGCTCAAAAATCTGAGCAACTAGATCAAACTCAACAGACGGCACTACTTGAATTGACTGCGACTTAGCAAGTCCGATCGACAACATATCAATATTGTAAAAATCGGCATAAGACTTGTATAACAAGCCGGAATGCGACTGAGGTTTGCCGCTTAACTTTAATGAACGAGTACTCAGGGCGAGTAAAAAACGATCTCTATCCCAAAACATGTTGAATGGTTCTCACTGACTTAGCGTTTAACATTCGTTATCACCGTGCACCACCAAATGGATCAAGATTTTAGTTACAATTCGCAGCATAAGATAACGAAGCGGTTACTCAATAAACCGCCGATAGTTGAATACTTTTAAGTATAACTAACTTGCGAGATACAGCCTGTGAAAATCAATAATCAAGCACTAAGTGTGATCGATGTCGTAGTAGCCACCACAGTGAGTTTTATATTTATTGGTTTTCTATATCAACACGTGTATGTGTAAGCTGATTTAGTTTAAATAAAAAAGCACGCTTTTTAGCGGGCTTTTTTATTTGGTTATCTCACTCAAAGTCAGAGAAAGGCTGAGCATAAAATCGATCGTAACTTAAGGCTTCGTTAGCATATAACATCAAAGAACGACCATCTTTCTTAATCATTTCTACTTCGTACACATTCGCCTTAGAATTATTAGTAATTGTTTCAGCATCAGACCAAGCTTCGTTCCATTCAATATTGTGCAAAAAACGAAATGTAGTTAAAAAAGATCCCTGAGCACTAACAGCCAAATGTGCATTGCCTTCTCTATCCGCAGATAACTGGAGACCAGTGTAATCACCAGAGAGAGAGTCAATCGTTTGTACCGGAACTAACGAATACGCATTCGCGCCATCAATCGGAAAATATCCCTGCGACTTAATAAAGCTGGTAGAAACTCCCTTTTCAACCCAAGCAAAAAGGGACTGACCATCTTGAAACACCGATAATCTTTTATCTGTTATATCGCCTTGGCTTGGATTAACAGTAACAGGGTCATTCCACCTAAAACCATTAAAGCGCGACACTTTCAAGCGCGTCGAACTACTCGCACCCTCTAGCCATGCTGCGACGCCGAAGCCACTAGCATCAAAGCCAAGCTCAGCTTTGGAAAGCGAGCTAACCGATATATAGACAGATTCTCTAGAAAAAGTGCCTGCCGAATACGTCATCGTACTCATCTCATACCCACTAACAGTGCCACCATTATACAGCTCGCTAACGAACGACAAGAAAGGTAAAGTGGCACCAAGATCTAACTCAGGAACTTGAATTAAATCAGTCGCAATAATTTGATCTGAAGCCGAACCAAATTGCTGGTTTCCGGTTAATGACAACTGGTCATTGGCTAGCTCCAACACATCTACATTTAAGATATTATTATCAATATAAGACAGTAAGAAAGTGGCATCTTTTGCATGATGCAATCTAAAGTCGGACAACGCTGCCCCACCAATGATTTGCTTTAGAACAACTCGAGGCCCCTGATCTCCACATCGCGATAACAACGAGCGTGCTTGAGGGGCAACACTCACATCTAAATTAACCCAAACGGTGCACACAAGGTCTGAACCAGTGGTGCCAGTTCGAGAAGAACTATACTGAGTCACATTACCTTCAAACCCGGTTCTTATAGTGTCTAGTGCGGCAATATAATCGAACCTTACTACCGAGTTACCAAATTGCCCTGTCGTCGTATCGAACTCTTTAGAATAAATTCTCTGGTCTACGCCCCCTCCAATATCTTCCGTCTGTAACCAGCGAACCCAACCTTTGTCGCCAACGTCAATATATGAAAATGCA
This sequence comes from Oleiphilus sp. HI0067, assembly GCF_001635735.1. NCBI lineage: Bacteria > Pseudomonadati > Pseudomonadota > Gammaproteobacteria > Oceanospirillales > Oleiphilaceae > Oleiphilus > Oleiphilus sp. HI0067. The sequence continues at coordinate 7,604 of NZ_LWFI01001443.1, read as the reverse complement.
GATGATTTATTTGTTCCAGCGTGCGCAAACTCATTCATTGGTATTGCAGACAACCAAGCGCCATCTTCGGTTTGAAATTGAAAATCGATATCTTCAACCAAATAATTCCCCGTGCTTGCTTGCCCATTTGGTCCAACGCTTTCAATGAGCGAGACATCTTTCACGGTAGTATCAAACTCTACGGCATAAGAAGTTGCTAGTGCTAACCTTTCGGCCGCTGCAACTCTTACACTTGTCGCCAACCGCTCTACCACGCGTTTTTCTACAACATTATCTTCATCACTGTCAGCATCGTCTTCATTCTGCTCCTCCTCTTCCGCAATCACTTCAGTAACTGTTATAAGTCGATTTTGAACTTCATACGAAAACGCTCGCTGATCCCCCACCACTGGATCCCTCGTAGAGGAGCCTAAAATAATAGTAGAGTATATGTCACGACCTTTAAGCGAATAAAAAGACAACCCATTCTTAAGAGAATTCTCATCCAACAGCTCATCAAAATTCACGATAAAATCTTGATTGCTATTAACAATTGAATCTTCATTAAGCGGCGGTTCGATTCCGAGACTACTTGGCGCTACACCATCTAATTCCACTTCAGGCAGAACGCCACCGTTGTTACTGCTTGAACACGCAGCAACTGAACATGCCGAAATAACAATTGATATAGTCTTTAAAAAAGAGTGCACAGGCAGATACTTCTCAATAAAACAAATATTATAAGCGAACTCGTAATCAACGTAACGAGAAGCGGTTCATAGGAAAACCAACAACAAAAAAGGCCGCTGACAAACAGCGGCCTTAATCAGATCAAACTGACACTATACTAATGTTAGTGCGCAGAGATCGTCCAACGCGTGTCACTTTCAATATCTGTCCAGTATAAAGAACCAATGGATTGATCAGTGTCGCCAAACTTAAGCGCGCCAATTTCCATATCGCCTTTAAACTTCGTATTGAGAGCAATACCATCACGCCCCATAGCTTCGATCACAGCAACGGGATCACCGTTACCAATTAGAGCAGGGTTAAGTGATGCTAGATCAAGACCTGCAGTGTTGCGTACTGCATAGATCTCACGCTCAGATTGCGCGAAACCAAATGCAAAGTCACCATTTAGATCTGTAACATCACCACGTACGTTATTGATCTTCATGTCTTCAATCAATACGCCAGCGATGTCTAAGTAAACGTCAAGATCAGTTACGTTAACGTAGGTGTTCCAATTGATCTTAGAGTCAGCATTGCCAACTGTGTCGATGTCTTTCACACCGTCACCATTCACATCTAAACCAAAGCCATTGCCGTTGTTTTCAATATGAATATCAACTGGACCTAAGTAACCGTTGATCGAAAGATCAGAGATCAACACTGTAGTCGCTGAATCACCATCAGAGTCCACACCAGTACCCGTATGAGTATTGTATGCATCACCAATAGAGTCACCAGCTTCAAATGCAGACGATGCAATACCGATTGCATCAATACTGAAGTTGAAATCTTTACCCTTCGTATAACCGTTACCAAGGAAATCACTAAACGTTACATCAGCGATGGTTCCGTCAGCGATCAGGTTTTCTACACCACCTAATTTTTCCCATGCATCTTTAGCGCTAACGTGGATCAGTAAGTCACCATCACCATACGTTTTTTTCGCACCAATAGTCATTGGGCCAGTGGTAGTCGCGTTATCTGAAACCAGTCCTGCTGCTTGCGCGTCAGTGACTGTTACACTACCAGATTGAGCTAAAATAAACTTCGCTTCATCAGGGTTACTGTTAGTTGCCGCAGCAATTGCTTGGAACTCAGCCGCTTTACGCACGCCAGAGAAACCAGTTTCCAGGTAATTATCAGCATAACCACTAGAGGTATCAGTACCGTCACCAGCAATATCAAGCTTTACACGAACGTTGTCGAAAAATCCGCCGACTTCAACATTTTCATTCGAACCAAAACTAATACCCGTTAGATATACCGAACCCGCATCCTTATACATGAATTCGCCAATACTGTATTTAGTTTCAAGGTCGATAGTCAGGCCAGCTTGACCCGTCATCTCACCCATTGCCGAATCGTCTAGCGCTTTAAGCTCAGCTTGAGCGCCTGCAGAGATTGCGGCTACCGCAACAGCAAGAGCAGTCTTGTTAACTACAGACATAATAGCCTACTCCTTATTATTGTTTTTAACCAAAAAAAGCCGCTCATGGGAGCGGCTTTCTCTGAGATTAACTCAACATATCAAGCGATATTAGTGAGCAGAGATAGTCCACTTAGTGTCGCTCTCGATGTCAGTCCAGTACAATGCACCGATTGACTGATCAGTATCACCAAACTTAAGTGCGCCGATTTCCATGTCGCCCTTGAATTCAGTGTTGATTGCTACACCGTCAACACCGATTGCTTCAGTTACTGCAATAGCATCGCCGTTACCGAATAGACCTGGGTTAGTAGCAGCAAGCGCAAGGTTTGCACCAGCAGTGTTACGTACCGCGTAGATTTCACGCTTAGACTGAGCGAAACCGAAAGAGAAGTTTCCGTCTAGGTCAGTAACGTCACCACGTACGTTGTTGATCTTCAAGTCTTCGATCAATACGCCAGCGATGTCTAAGTAAACGTCAAGATCAGTTACGTTAACGTAAGTGTTCCAGTTGATTTTAGAATCAGCGTTACCGATAGTATCGATATCTTTAATCCCGTCACCGTTCACATCGATACCGAAGCCGTTACCGTTGTTTTCGATATGAATGTCAACTGGGCCAAGGAAACCGTTGATAGAAAGATCAGAGATCAATACTGTAGTTTCTGCGTCGCCGTCTGAATCGATACCGTTACCAGTGTGCGTGTTGTACGCGTCACCAATAGAGTCACCAGCTTCGAAGCTAGAAGAAGCAAGACCGATAGCGTCGATGCTGAAGTTAAAGTCAACAGACTTCAAACCGTTAGAAAGGATAGTGTCAAAACCAGTAGTTGCGATTGACGCATCAGCGATCATGTTAGAAAGACCACCACTCTTCTGCCATGCATCTTTAAACGATACGTGGATAAGAAGGTCACCGTCGCCGTAAGTTTGCTTACCAGCGATAGAAACGTCAGTGTCACCTAGACCAGATTCGCCCCATGCGTTTTCATCGTCAAGGCCTACAGCAGTTTCAAGCTCAGAGATTTCACCAGTACCACCAGCTGCTTTCGCAAAGCGAGCATCAGCAGAACCAGCGTCAGAAGCATCAACTGCAGCCATGAATGCAGCCAAGTCACGTACACGTGAGAAGCCAGTGTCTAGTTCGTTGTCAGCGTGACCACTTGAAAGATCAGTACCATCACCAGCGATGTCTAGTTTGATACGGATGTTATCAACGTAACCTGCAGCACCTGCACCAGCGTTAACACCGCCAGCGTCGTTAGTGTTAGCGCCCAAGCTAATACCAGTCAAGTAAACAGAACCAGCGTCTTTGTACATGAATTCGCCGATGGTGTACTTAGTTTCTAGGTCGATAGTCAAACCAGCTTGACCAGTCATTTCACCCATAGTGCTGTCGTCAAGAGCTTTCAATTCAGCTTGTGCGCCAGCAGATACAGCAGCGATTGCAGAAGCAAGTGCAATTTTTTTCAGGCCTTTCATATTATTCTCCTAATATTTAGGTAAGAGCGCTTCCTCTAAGTAATGCTTATATGGAAGCCAATATTATTGTTAGATTTCATTTCCGGCTGGCTTTCGCTAACCAGTGAGTGAATATTAAGGAATTCAATCACGCGTTTCCGTGAATGGACTCACAAAAAGTTACGCGGCGTTACAAAGCTAGAATTAGTTAACGCCAGTTTGCATTTCAAACCAATAACTGAACAAAAAACAGCCAGATTAAGCGTATTTTCCGTGTAAAACTTGATTTACACACACAACTAGGAAGGTGGCGTTCGGTATTTGGCAAGTTCTAATCCTCCTTGACCTCGTAAATTCGCTATCTGTTAAGCGAATTAAATTATCGTTACACATAAAAAAGCCGCTCTGAGAGCGGCTTTTTTATGTGTATGGCGTAAAGCTTCATTTAACGTTGGTAATAAACCGGCTTCATTTCAGTTTCAACAGGCTGCCCCATTTTGACTTCACCATCTACTATATAAGGGTAGTTCCAACTGCGTGCCCATCCTGCAATATGCTCTGCAGCAACAACAATACGACGTAACATTGTTCCGTCCTCCTGCTCTTTACCTGTTACATATATCAAACCAACGGCCCACTGAGTTCTATTAGACGCCAAACCCTGCAAAGCTCTAACTAAGGCCTCAAGTGCAACTTCCTGCGGCATTTCATCTTGTCCATCTACTTTAATCGCACGAAAGTTACCGTCTGGATCCAGTGTCATCCCCATTGGTTTGAACGAGCCACGCTCTAAAAGGTCTGGCTCTACGCGTTTGAATGCCGCAATCATCATATATTTTAACTGCGAAATTGCTTGCTCTTCAGTTACCTTAGCCCGCTTTGATTGCCCTAAGCTTAGATCTGTTGCAACAGCCTCTTGCGGCTTTTCAACCATATCTTCGATACGTTGCTTCTTTTCTTCGGCGTATGCACTAAATGGCAAAACGAGTAATGCTGCTGACACAATTGCCAACAATCGAAATTTAAACATAACGGGCTCCGTTTGATTTGTTTATAGATTTATTTAAAGCCAGTTGGCACAGTGCTATTAAAACCGTTCGATTCCAAATATCATTGCGCCGCGACACTCGCGCTAAGTTATATAGACCGATATTAAAAAGCTAGCCAAGCCACTGATTTATTTGTCAATTAGATCACACTCTTGTACAAGTAACTCATAAGACGAGATTTTGAAAAAGCATAACTTCGATGTACTACACATACACGCTCTCACTGATTGAATTAATCCACGTTGCTCAAGCTCTTAATAATGTTGCCATCCTTTATTCGGACAACTCGCGCTCTTTGGTGATAACCGGCCACCCTAGCGCAACAACTAATAAACAATCTATCGACGTAACTCACCCGCCAACCCTGTGCAGCGACTTTCAAAGTTCGAAAACATTCCAAAGTGGTTGGATCGGTATAAATGGTTACGATGACGACCTTTTCTTCGCTGGTTTATATAGTTGGAGCATTAATTACAACTTCGATACCAATCAGGTAATCGTCTATTTTTCGAAGCGTTGTCCAAAAGATCTAAAGAATAGTCTTCTAAAACTGCTTGAAGAGTCTAGCGGTGTAAAGCAGAGTGAGGTATGTATTTCTTTTACGGATTTAAGTTGGGAAAAATCTCAATCTAAAGAAAGGTATGCATCAAGTCTAAACAAGATTAAATCTTATATAAAAGCTGGCGATTGCTACCAAGTAAATCTAACGCAACGCTTTGAGGCTTCCTGTGGATGGAACAAGCGCCAAGCAATTCACGCTTTTTTCCATTCGGCAATCAATTCGCATGCTGATTACTGTGCTTTTATTGAAATAGCGGATAACCATTTTGTCGCTTCTATATCCCCTGAACAGTTTATTGAATGCGACCACGGAACAATGATGACGAAACCTATAAAGGGAACCGTCAAATCAACAGGCAGAATCACAAAAGAGCAGACATCAGAGTTACAGAACTCAAAAAACCGTGCAGAGAATCTTATGATTGTCGACCTATTACGGAATGATTTGAGTAAAGTCTCGCGATTACATTCAGTGAATGTTACAAAACTATTTGATATTGAGAGCTTTAATAATGTTCATCACTTAGTTAGCACAATTACTAGTGAAATAGATTGCTCAAAACACACCCCGTTTACCGCTTTTTTAAGCGCATTTCCCGGAGGATCTATTACCGGCGCACCCAAAAAGCGTGCACAGGAAATTATCACGGAGCTAGAGGCTCACCCTCGCCGCTTTTACTGTGGGTCAATATTTATGTGGGATAACGATCTGGATAAGTTTCAATCTAATATTCTGATACGTACCGTGGAGATTGAAAAGAAAAAAGCTTTTTGTTGGGGAGGGGGCGGAATCGTGGCTGATTCTCAATTAGACGAGGAATATATGGAAAGTCTCAATAAGATCGCGCATATCACCGGAAAATTGATTGAGACTTAAACTCAGTCACGAGCAGTGTAGCTATATAACTAACCTCATCATGCAACTACCTAGTTTTTCGTAAGGCTCGAGGCAGTTTGTAAAAGTATAGTTCGCTCTTTAACAAGCATATGATACATATAACGCAATTTTTCAGGGAACACAGATTCCGTTATTTGATGAACCAGGTTTTGTTCAGTTAACGCATTAACATAGCCAAGCAATCTAGCTCTTGAGGCTCGACCTAACTCACTTTTATTCGAGCTTTTTGGAAGCCTTGGCGATACTTCGTGATGCAAATACGTAATAACGGACTTATCGACTTCGCCAAAACGAATCATTCCTTGCCCTTGCTCTAACTGATACTCAAATGCACGATTAGACTCTGGATATACTTTAACCTTAAGTACTTTGCTCAGCTGCTTCATCGCGGTGATCTGTTCTGGAGTACTCGCAACTGAGCTGACACGAAACCCTAAATCAATAGCGTGGTCTGCATCTGGGTCAAAGTAGCCATAATTTATTGCATGCAAATACATGTCCTTCGCACCATAGCTTATCCAGATTTGATCGCCAGGCTTATAATCTTTACCTGCCAAAAATGAGAAATTTTGCTTTTTAGTTGATAGCAAACGCCCTTTTTTGTCTGAGTGATTGAACATGTCTAACACAGGTAAAAAACCGAATTCTCCCCAAGCACGATATCTATAATTGAGCGCGACTTGAGCTAGCGTATCGGCATCCAGTTGCGGATCTAGCTCTAACAAACCATCAACCATGCGAGCAATTGATTTTTTCTCTGCAAGCGCAAACTTATACAGCAAAGGCGAGCCTCGTTTTAAAGTCTCCAACTCCTCATTTGTGCAGTAGTAAACGTTGTGCTCTTTGAAAAAAGACAAGGGATAAAAAGAATCAGTGTAAAACCAAGGTTCTGCCAGACCGGACATTCGTCGCGCAATGACATGAATAGTTTTCAGTTGATTCGTTAATTCAAATGGATAATCAAAGTCTATATCCATGGGCATAAGAGCTGATTGAGGCAAAGACGCGAAAATTTCATTCTTGGCAATCGGGCCTGATGCATACATGCCATAAACACCGTCGACACATCGTCTTTCAATATTTGGATGCAGCGTCATACCAACCGCTTCAGCTTGGCTTCGCATTGAAAGATATTGTTCGTAATTCATACTGCTAATTCTTCTTATTTAGATAAATGCACAAGTTTAATGACAAAGTGAAAGCACAGCTTTGCGCTAGTTCTTAGTTCGTACTATTGAGCTATGGGATTAATACTTTCAGATGGACTTACTGCCAACTCCAACTGCTCTGATACATCTTTTGCTACCGCGTCAATATCACGCATTTCTGACAATGGCGGCAGTTGCTCGAGACCTGAAAGATTAAAGTAATCAAGAAATAATTTAGTCGTGGCATAAATTGCTGGGCGACCTGGAACTTCACGATGACCTACGACCTTTATCCATTGTCTTTCTAATAAGGTCTTCATTATGTGCGAGCTAACAGCCACACCACGAAC
>NZ_LWFI01001442.1:0-912 GCF_001635735.1 Oleiphilus sp. HI0067 | reverse complement strand
ATTTGAAGATGCTTTTAGATAGTGCTCGTGAAACAGTGACCGTTACAGCGATGGTGTTTGCTATTTTGCTGGGTGCTACGGCTTTTTCAATGACATTCAGCTATACCGGCGGTGAAGAGATATTAGAGCACTGGTTAACGAATTTGCCTGGCGAGAAATGGGGTTTTCTTATTCTCACGATGCTTGTCATTTTGATACTAGGATTCTTTATTGATTTCGTCGAAATCTCTTTCATTATTGTTCCGGTGCTGGCACCGATCGCTGAATTGCTAGGAATCAGTATGCTGTGGTTTGCGATTCTCATTGCTATGAATTTGCAGACGAGTTTCTTAACACCCCCTTTCGGTTTTAGTTTGTTTTATTTGAAAGGGGTCGCACCGTCTAGCATTAGAACGAGCGACATATATCAAGGTGTGATGCCTTTCATTTGCCTACAAATATTGGTCGTTCTAGCTATCTTATTCTTTCCAGGATTTTTCGGTTTGCTCTAAAGTAGAACAGTTAGCGTGACGCTAACTGTTCAGATTTGCAGTGAAGATAATGTTCTTCGAATACAGAACCAATTAATAAAGAATCTTTATATTGCGCTGCGACGCTAGCGCCTGACAGCTGAGCGCCATCGCTCATATATAGCAAATTGATTTCACCGCTTACGGTATCGATTTCGTGTGCGATAGAAGGTGAGTGATTGCTGTGCTCAAAGGTATGCATTAAAAAGTAAAGCGCGCTTTGGTGAGAAGCAACTAGAAGCTTACCGGTATCTGACCATTCTAAATTGTCGACGATAACTTCAAGGTCATAGCGTTGAGTCGCTTTCCAACTTTCATCAGTATCTTTTGAATATTGGGTGATTTGAAGCCCGGTCGATTCCGCGACATATATTTTTCCATCTTCATCGATCGTAATGCCATT
>NZ_LWFI01001441.1:0-1121 GCF_001635735.1 Oleiphilus sp. HI0067 | reverse complement strand
AAAAGGGTCGACAATAGTCGGCCTTTTTTTCGCCTATAAAAACATTTATCTCCATCCCTGTCTTATCGGATTAAACCTAAGCTTTGGTGAACTTCGTTCCGTCTTTAGTCGTACTCTTAAGGCTTAGTTTGTTGGAGAACTCGGGTGACAAATCATTCTACGACCATCAATCAACGAGAAATCGCGCACTTCCATCAACTTGCAGAAACCTGGTGGGATGCAGAAGGTCCATTTTGGCCGCTTCATCGATTAAACAGGCTTCGGGTTGACTGGATTGTCGAGCAACTCTGCGCTCAATCCGAAATGGCAAACTCCCTGAAGCCTTTATCTGGTCTATCTGTTTTAGATGTTGGCTGTGGCGGCGGAATATTGAGCGAATCTTTGGCGCGTTTGGGCGCTAGGGTTACAGGCATCGATGTCGTAGAAAAGAATATTGCCATTGCGCAAACACATGCAGAACAACAGCAGCTTGATATTGAATATCGTCTTATTTCAGTTGAAGAGCTACGAAACGAAGGTGTTCAGTACGATGTTGTATTCAACATGGAGGTTGTTGAGCATGTTGCCAATCTTCCCTTGTTTATGGCGTCATGCCATGAACTTGTAAAAGAGGGTGGTGCCACTTTTGTTGCCACCATTAATCGTAATTGGCTAGCTTGGTTTGTGACGGTATTTGGCGCCGAATATGTATTGCGATGGCTTCCAAAAGGAACGCATCATTATTCTATGCTCAGAAAACCTTCTGAGATTGAGGCGTTCCTTAACGCTGACGCTTTCGAGGTAGTTCGCAAAGCTGGTGTGCGCGTTAATCCTGTCAATCGATCGATGTCGATCATTGAATCGCTGGCGATCAACTATATGATTTACGCAGAAAAGCAGCGATGAAACTTAGCTATTTTTCTGCGCTGAACTCTGTACAGGTGTAGCGTCGACCTTCGAATCAGCTTCTGAAATAGAATGTGTCAGGCTTGCTTCTGGTATCTGCTCGTTTTGATTCATTTCTTTTTTGAAATTCTTGACGGCACTGCCCAAATCGCCACCCATATTGCGAAGCTTTTTTGTTCCAAATAGTAAGGCTACGATTGCTAAAATAATCAGTAACTGTGTTGGACTAATCCCCA
>NZ_LWFI01001440.1:0-837 GCF_001635735.1 Oleiphilus sp. HI0067 | reverse complement strand
AGGCATCCACGTCGACCTCAAGCTCACCGAGTTCAGCCAGCTCTCTGAACATCCGAACAGGCTCGTTACCCGTTCGTAAAATATCTGTAGAAGGACGGAAAAATATTTGCCATCCGCGTGCCCCATCACTATGGCCATCGTTAGCATCGCCCTCTCCACCGTTTTGGGTTGCAGCGGAAGCGCCTGATTCTCGGCCATTTAAAATATCTTCAAATTCTGATTTAAGTGAATTGGATAATTCGGTCTCGCATTCCTCGCCTTGTTCCAATTGCGTGACCATTGTTCGCAGGCAATCGACTGAACGAAGGAATAGATCAACATGCTCTGCAAGAATTTTGAATTGATCTGATCGAATCAGATCAAGAAGCGTTTCTACGACGTGTATAAAATCTGCAATTTGCTGAAAACCAAAGATACCACTACCACCCTTAATTGAGTGCGCAGCACGGAATATTTCATCAATGCGCTCAGAATCTTGATTGTCAGGGTCCAGCTCTAAGAGAGCTGCCTCCATTATGTCTAAGCCTTCGTTACTTTCTTCAAAGAAGACCTGATGAAACTGACTGAGATCTACGCTCATACTTCACCCCATGAAAATGGTGCTTAACACTACCCCATCACTTTCTTGATGGTCGCGAGTAACTGGTCCGGATTAAACGGTTTAACAAGCCAGCCCGTGGCGCCAGCCTCTTTACCTTCGGATTTCTTATCGCCAGCGGATTCCGTCGTTAACATAAGTATCGGCGTGAACTTATAATCAGGAAGTGTTCGTAGATTCTTGACGAGCTCAATGCCATCCATTACTGGCATATTTACGTCTGATAAAACAAGGTCAAT
>NZ_LWFI01001439.1:0-850 GCF_001635735.1 Oleiphilus sp. HI0067 | reverse complement strand
CTTTTAATAGTGCAATTTGCTGGGATAACTTGCACTTTTGGTGGGGCGATGAGCGTATGGTTGAAAAAGAAAGTGCCCAAAGTAATTTTGGTGAAGCTTATCGTACACTGTTCCAACACGTTCCAATCCCAGAAGAAAACCTCCATCCAATAAATGGTGCAAATGAATTATCGATAGAGCAAGTGCATGCGGAAGAGGAGATTGTTTCCAAGCTTGATAAGCATGAAGGTCGCCCATGTTTTGATTGGGTGTTACTGGGTTTAGGTGAAGATGGTCATACTGCATCTCTATTTCCAGGGCAGGTAGATTACGAAGCACAGAGTAATTGGGTTGCAGCAACACATCCCGAAACAGGAGAGGTGCGCTTGTCATTGTCGGCCGAGACTTTATGCAATGCTCGATCCATTGCCTTTGTCGTGACCGGGGCAAACAAAGCAGAAATCGTGCGAGATGTGTTTGGTGACGAAGAAGAATCTGAGCAATATCCAGCAGCGAATATTTTTGCCTTTGATGGTGAGACGCAATGGTTGCTCGATGAAGCGGCGGCAAGTTTACTGGTCAACGATTAAGAGGCTGATATGAGTGCAGACATTGGTGTAATTGGCTTAGCAGTAATGGGGCAAAACCTCATTCTAAATATGGATAATCATGGCTTTGAAGTGGTGGCGTATAACCGCAGCAAAGACAAAGTCAGCGCGTTTTTATCAGGCGCAGCAAAAGGAACAAACATCAAAGGCGCTCACTCTATCGAAGAGCTAGTGAATGCTTTAAGCACTCCTCGCAAGATCATGCTGATGGTTAGAGCGGGGCAAGTTGTTGACGACGTTATTGCGCAACTAATCCCTCATCT
>NZ_LWFI01001438.1:0-798 GCF_001635735.1 Oleiphilus sp. HI0067 | reverse complement strand
ACTACTTGTGTTTACTTGGCTTCAGTTTTTGAGCCATCTTGGTGCCAGTTGTAAACAACAAAGTCGAACTGCTTAAGATCGCCTTTCTCGTCAAACTGGATATCACCTGTTGGCGTGCTGAAAGTCATTTCACGCATTGCTTTCTGCATTGCGTCAGTGTCAGTACCGCCTGTTTTGACCATTGCATCTGCAAGTACTTGAACCGCTGAGTAAGCTGTCAATACGAACGCACCGCTTGCGTCCTGACCCACGTCAACAAAAGACTTAACCAAGTCTGCGTTTGCTGGGTTTTTGTCGAAGCTTGGTGGAAGTGTTACTAGCAAACCTTCAGACGCAGGACCTGCAATTGCATTGATATCATTGTTACCAACACCTTCTGGACCCATAAATTGTGCTTTAAAGCCTTTTTCAGCTGATTGACGCAAAATTAGACCAAGCTCTGGATGGTAGCCGCCGTAGTAGACGAAGTCGACATTTGCTTTTTGAAGTTTTGCAATAAGTGAAGAGAAGTCTTTGTCGCCAGAAGTAATACCTTCAAACATAACGACATTAACGCCTTTTTCTTCTAGCGTTGTTTTTACTGAAGTAGCAATGCCTTCGCCATATTGTTGCTTGTCGTGAATGATCGCAACGTTGCTAGGCTTGATTTTGTCAGCAATGTAGTTGCCTGCTACTGGTCCCTGGTGGCTATCTAGGCCAATCGTACGGAAAACCATTTGGTAACCACGTGTAGTGATGTCAGGGCTTGTAGACGCCGCTGTTACCATCAAAATACCTTCGTCTTCATAAACGTCTGAA
>NZ_LWFI01001437.1:0-539 GCF_001635735.1 Oleiphilus sp. HI0067 | reverse complement strand
GATGATGCGACGAAGTTAGTCGGGGAGTCTGACCTCACTCGTCTCAACAACAAATTAACTTGGCTAAATAAAATTAGATCTTGGGCGGAAGATAGTGCGAGTGGTCTGCCAGATAGCTCCCTTAAGTTTGATAAATTCTTCGAAAGTCATCTTCCTAGTGAAACGAAAAAGGGCAAGCAACCACCCGAGCATGCTTTTTTTGTATTTCTAGAAAAACACTTTGTAAACGAACCCGCAGACCCGAAACCAATATTTGTTCAGGCAGTGTTTAAGCAGATAAATGAGATATTTGAGGCGCGCAAACGTTCTGAACAAATACTCGATTTTGATGATCTTATTTTGCAGCTCAAGCAGGCGACAGATGATGAGCATCTAGCGAAGAAATTAACGCTTAGTTTGCGCAAGCAATATCAGGTAGCTTTGATTGATGAATTCCAAGATACCGACGCGAATCAGTACCCTATATTTTCTCGCTTATTCGGCACAGAGTGCACGAACAATGATTTAGATATTGCTCCATCACTTGTATTAATCGGCGA
>NZ_LWFI01001436.1:0-2030 GCF_001635735.1 Oleiphilus sp. HI0067 | reverse complement strand
CGTATCTGTAGAGACATAAATGTATTTTGAACCACCACTCCTCCAAGACCCTGATAATTGCCAGTGGTACTCTGTGACAACTCCTTTCACAACCTTGAGTTCGTCGTAGCTAGGGTATGGTTGAAACACAAATAACCCAGGAATACCCAGTAAAAGACATAAGGGTCCGAACCCTAACCATTCTTCTTTAATTTTCATTTAACTCGCTTTTTAAAATATAGTTACTCTAATTAAAGCCTAGTTTGATATTAACAAGATGCTTTTATTACCCATCAAGATCACAACGGCGCTTTCACGTAAAGTCCGGCATCTCCCTCCCTCTTGAAGCAGGCGTCGAGAATGAACTAACGCCAAGGTCCGCTTTTGTCTAACAGCGGAAGCAACCGCCGCTCAAATCTCGACGTCTGCAATCCTCTTTTAGCCAACGTACAGCACCAACTCATATAATATTGTTTTTGTTATTCTTTCTAAGTAAGGATTTTATAACTGAAGAACATCAATTATTTCCCTAATTTACTACATCGCCGAGACAAGATTTACAGCAAGAATTGATCTAGATAACGCATCGGATATATTGAACAGATGCTTATTACTTTTACCAAAATCAATAAACCACTACTCGTGTAAAACTTTTCGACAGTTTGAGAACTACGTTTTTTAGTGCTCTTAAACTATTGCTTTGTGGAATTTGTTGCCGGCATTTCCGTTTAGCTTATTCGTTAAAACAAGAAATAAAAACATGATCAAAAGTAGTACACTGCGCAACCAGACAAAACGGTAAACGAGGATAACGTGCAAGATATTTATATCATCCATGAAAATGAAGAGTGGGTCGTACCACTTCGCGCTGCATTTGCTGAGCGCGGTGTTGAAGCCAAAGAATGGTTTTTAAACCAAGGCGTCATTAACCTTAATGAAACACCACCTGAAGGCATTTACTACAATCGCATGAGTGCGTCTTCGCATACACGTGGGAATCGCTATGCACCAGAGTTAACACGGCTTACCTTAAATTGGCTTACATTGCATAACCGCGAGATCATAAATGGTCCAAGAGCGATATACTATGAAGTGGACAAGTTTTCTCAATACTGTGCATTGCAAAAGCATGGTATCAAAACGCCGCTTACCCATGCCGTAGTCGGTAAAGAAAACCTGATACAGGCAGCGACAGACTTCGATCAAATCCCGTTTATTATTAAGCCTAATCGCGGCGGTAAAGGCTTAGGCGTAAAACTCATTCATAACATCTCTGACTTAGAAAACTTTATTGAAAGTGATGACTATGAAGAACCCTTGGATGGAACATGGTTGATCCAAGAGTACATAAAGTCAGACCAAACCTTTATTGTTCGTGCTGAATTTGTAGGAGCGAAATTCTTATACACGGTCAAAGTCAAAACTGATGGAGGCTTTGAACTATGTCCGGCGGATGTATGTGATATTTCTGATGCGTTTTGTCCAACCAGCGCCCCTGAGAGCAAGTTTGAATTGATAGATACCTTCGATAATCACTCCCTAATGAATCAGCTCGAAACATTCTTAAGCAAAGAAGAAATTGATATTGCAGGGATAGAATTTATTCAGAACGAAATCGGTGATTTGTTGGTTTACGATATCAACACCAATACAAACTATAATAATGATGCTGAAAAGCGCGCGGGTATCGATCAAAGTGGTATGCAAGCCATTGCAAGCCTGCTCATAGACAAAGCCAAATAAGTCTTCATGTGCATTTATGCCTGCAAGATTATCGACGCAGGCATACCTTCATTCAGACAAGCTTAGCAAGCATCGTCCTCTCTCATGACAACCAGTTCTTGCCCATTAAGTACTTTGACTACAATGGGCCGACAACACACTTGGCAGTCTTCAGTGTATTCGGAGTCTGAATCCATAACGTCTAGCAGTAATTGAATCGGTTCGCCGCAATACGGACAGTAAGTATTCTGCTCTTCCAATGGGTTCATTAATTACTCTCCAATGGTATGCGTCCAGGTTCAATAAATGCTTTATGCACGCGTTTCGCT
>NZ_LWFI01001435.1:0-844 GCF_001635735.1 Oleiphilus sp. HI0067 | reverse complement strand
CCTTGGGTTTCGGCTATAAAGTTACTGAAAGTCTCGGTGTTAAAACTGTCATTGATCTAAAAACGCAGGCACTAGAACTCAATTTACAGTCGCAGGCGTGGAACGTTGGTTTAATCAGTGATGATTTCAACTTGAATGATGCGCGGACCTTTGGTTTGTCGTGGTCTTTGCGCTACTAACGCTTCACATTCATCGTGATTAGTGCTGTAAAGCACTTCACGCCCTCGTCGTTATAGGCGGCGACGGGCACATCTATTTTTCCGTCTTGTGTGAAATCAATATCGTCAGCTTCACACTTTACGATCAAGTCGGTTTTGGCCTTCACGAGGTATTTCACGCTCATGCCTTCTGGTATCCAGCGTGTACCTTCTGGTGTTGAGACTTCGGTTGTAACTCCGCCAACGAGTTCTGCAGCATTGCACATAGCGATGGCATGTATACAACCAAGATGATTCTGCACTTTCTTCTGGTTCTTCAGAATCATTTCGCAATAGCCAGGGCGTAATACGGTCACCAAAGGGTCGATGCTTTCGAAGTAGGGTGCAACCGTTGCAATGCCCTTTGAAAAGCCTTCTCCGCCCATTTGTTCAAACATCTTTAAATACTGATTCATGATCGTTGCCTTATTCTTATTTTTTAATGAAGTGGGTATTAGTTGTGTGCTGTCAGAAACTCGAATGTTTCTTTCCATAAGGTGCTTTCAAATTTAGCTTTAAACATTCCAGTATGGCCGATGTGTTTCGCGTCCACATCTTTGGGTTTAACTAGTTTTAGTTCGCAATCAGCTTCGTGGAACTGACGCAAAAGATGGTTAATGTTTTCTTTCGGCGCGAGCGCATCGTCA
>NZ_LWFI01001434.1:0-1702 GCF_001635735.1 Oleiphilus sp. HI0067 | reverse complement strand
GACAGCTCTACGTACACGCCCTTTTAGTAAGGTGCCTGAGTTAGGTAGCGTTCCAAATTCGATTTTTGTAACTGCAATGGATACAAATCCTCTTGCAGCAGACCCTTCAGTTGTTATCTCCGAGAAAGCCGAAGCATTTTCAAGCGGTTTGACAGTCCTTTCTAAGTTAACTGATGGTCGTGTGTTTGTGTGTTGTGAGGCGGGCAAAGAGCCTAGCGTTCCTTCATCAAGCCAAATTGCTGTTGAGACGTTCTCGGGCGTTCACCCAGCAGGTAATGCTGGCACGCATATTCATTATCTTGACCCTGTTAGTGCTGAGAAGACTGTTTGGACTATCTCATATCAAGACGTGATTGCCATCTCTGAGTTGTTCGCAACGGGCGAGCTTTCAGTTGAAAGAGTTATTTCGCTAGCTGGCGAAGGTATTGCTCGGCCTCGTTTGGTTCGTACTCAACTAGGTGCTTGTGTAAGCGATTTGGTCAACGGCGAAGGTGACAATGTTACCTGTCGTGCGATCAGTGGTTCTGTGTTTGGCGGTCGTACAGCGCGCGATTCAGTTGACTTCTTGGGTCGATATGCACAACAGATTTCAGTCATTCCAGAGCCTCAAGAACGCGAGTTGTTCGGTTGGTTAAACCCGGGCATGAACAAGTTCTCTGTCATGAACATTTACTTATCAAAATTAATGGGAAGTAAACTGTTTAGCTTTAGCACCACTACAAATGGTAGTGAACGCGCGATGGTTCCTGTTGGTGCTTATGAACGTGTAATGCCATTAGACGTCCTTCCTACTCAGCTTCTTCGCGCATTGATTGTTGAAGACACTGAACAAGCTCAGCAATTAGGTTGCCTGGAGTTAGACGAGGAAGATTTGGCATTATGCACATTTGTATGCCCTGGTAAGTATGAGTATGGTCCGATCCTTCGGTCCAACCTAACGCGCATCGAGAAGGAGGGCTAATATGGGCTTACGTAGTTTTTTAGATGATCTTGAGCCGCACTTTCATAAGGGTGGCAAATATGAAAAGTTCTACGCACTTTATGAAGCCGTAGATACGATTTTTTACTCACCTTCAAGCACAACTGCTGCGACATCTCATGTTCGCGATGGCGTAGATTTGAAGCGTATTATGATCACAGTTTGGATGTGTACATTCCCAGCTATGTTTTTTGGTATGTGGAATATCGGTTTCCAAGCAAACGATGCAATTGCAGCAGGTCTAGCGACTGCTCCAACGGACTGGCATAGCTTGTTCTTTATTGGTCATGACCCAAGTAATATTTGGCATAATATGGCTTATGGTGCAGCTTACTTCCTGCCTATTTACGCGGTTACCTTCGTAGTTGGTGGTTTTTGGGAAGTGTTGTTCGCAGCTGTTCGTGGTCACGAAGTTAACGAAGGTTTCTTCGTAACATCGATTCTATTTGCTTTGATCTGCCCACCTGATTTACCACTATGGCAAGTTGCTTTAGGTATTTCATTTGGTGTTGTGATTGGTAAAGAAATCTTTGGTGGTACCGGTAAGAACTTCTTAAACCCTGCTTTGACTGGTCGTGCATTCTTGTACTTCGCATACCCAGCTGAAATTTCAGGTGACGTCGTGTGGACTGCAGTTGATGGCTTCTCTGGTGCTACTTCACTTAGCCTCGCGGCAAGTGGTGGTGTCGAAGCGATCATGGCGAACAACATAACTTGGTTGGA
>NZ_LWFI01001433.1:0-1061 GCF_001635735.1 Oleiphilus sp. HI0067 | reverse complement strand
TTGAACTATATGAACAGTGTTCGAAGAATGAATGGCGCAATACAAGCAAAAATCGCACATTGCTGGATACATCAGAAAAACTCAGCAAGTTGTCGAACAAGCTACCCCACAAACCTTTCTCTGAACAAGCACAGAAAATCAGCTCTTTATTGAAGCTCGGTCAAATTGAAGAATGCCCATCACACAAAGCACAAGAGGGCATGAAAGAAGCAATTAGCTTGATAGAAGAACAGCTAAAAATAGAAGTCGAATTACTTCTCGAACCAAACACTACTCAAATCAAGCAAGTGTTACTTGCGGTTAGCTCAAGCAAAAACGAGGCGCTACAAAGCGCCATATTAGGCGATATACCGATACACTCATTTTCGATGGAAAATGTGAATGCTGGAACCTGCACAATTATCGATGTCGATTTTAAAGGAAAAGGCAAAGGCGTCAGTCTCGCCAAGAAAATATTGCAAGCCAATCCGCATAGCAAAGTAATCTTCTTCTCTGATAACAAGATGTCATTTGAAACAAAGCTAAATGCAATTAGAGCTGGCGGCCATTTTTTCATCGATGAAAACTTAACGTCTAAGTCACTAAAAGAAGCTCTTAATACTGCTTTTCATATCGACATTGACCCCAAAACAAGAATTCTGGCGCTTGATGATTCTCCATCTCAATTAAAGCATCTTGAAAATGTGCTAGGAAATGCTGGCTTTATGTGTACAGCGATTAGCCAGCCCGAACTTTTACTCGATGCTATCGAAACGAATCAACCAGACTTGCTTTTACTAGATGTTATTCTCCCCAAGTGCACAGGGGTTGAGCTTGCGAGATTAGTACGCCAGCACACTCAATGGCGCAACATCCCTATTATTTTCCTTTCCGCAGAGGAAGACCCGAACGTACACCTAAACTCTCAAGAGTTAAGCACCACTCCATTTCTCACCAAACCAACTGATCAATCTAAGTTAGTAAATGCTATAAAACAGCAATTATCTGACAAGCAATCTCACGCAAAATAAGCAAAACTAGCCCGTAAATTTGCTAAATTCGCTGCTATCTTGCAGGAATAG
>NZ_LWFI01001432.1:0-30720 GCF_001635735.1 Oleiphilus sp. HI0067 | reverse complement strand
GCATCTGAAGAGAGCCTAGGCAGCGCGCAAAAGCAATTACTGCGTGAACTTGATATTCAGCTTAAGGCTATGATTGAAGAAGCTGATGATGCGATGACACGTTTAGTGCCGACATCTTTGTTGGAAAATCTTCTTTATTATGTTGCAACAAGCGACGCTTCATCGGAGCGAATTACTTCATTGCGCGATCAATTTGGATTGCAAATCGATGACGACCCAGAAAAAGAGATTCTTGGCCCAGATAAATCAACGCTAAGTACGATTGCTTCTGTTTTGATGGAAGAGCTTGCTTCTTTCAAAGATAAAATTGACCTTGTATCCCGAGATCAGAGCGCTCAAGTCGATGACTTGAAAGAGTTAATTCCGGCGCTTCGTCAGATGGCCAGTTCGCTACAAATGGTCGGTATCTCTGATGCAGAAAAAGTTCTAGAAGAGCAGATCAATGTCTTAGATAGCAAAGACTTTGTTTCGGTTGATCAAGACTCAATGATGAATCTTGCTGACGCGATTTTGTCTGTTGAAGTTCAAGTTCGACATCTCGCTGAAGGCCCTGAGGCTGCTAATGCCGTGCCGGTTGAGCAATTTGAGAATGCTAATGCAGCAGTGATTGAGGCATCTAAAGCATCAATTGAATTAGCTAAAAATGGCATTGTTGGTTTTATTACTTCTAATTGGGATATCAAGCAGATTGAGGGTGTTCCCGCGATTCTAGAAAGTGTTCGTGGTGGCTTACAGATTATTCCTTTGGAAGAAGCTGCTGAATTGATTAGTGGCTGCAGTCGATATATCAGCGAACGTTTAATTCGAGAGACAGTAAAGCCTGATTGGTCAGAGCTAGATCGCTTAGCTGATGCAATTAGTAGTATTGAGTACTACATCGAACGCCTCTCTGAAGGTGCTCCAGAAAGCGACCGCTTCTTGGAAGTTGCGCGTGAAAGCTTGCATAAGCTTGGCGTGACGAATGGATCGGATGCAACTACGCATATTTCCCCTCACCACATATCTGAAGCGGCTAGTGAAGCGCCAGAGTCAGTCGCGAAGGAAAGCGATGAGCAGTTAATTGATCAAGATATCCTAGAAATCTTTGCTGAAGAAGTAGAAGAAGTTGCTGCTGACATCGAAGCGGCGACTAAAGTATTGCACGTTGATGCCGCGAATCAGGAAGCTTTGGCTGAGCTTCGTCGTGCTTTCCATACTTTGAAAGGTAGTGGTAAGTTAGTTGGTGCAAATGCGATTGCAGATCTAGCCTGGGTTGTGGAAGAGCGACTTAATAAGCGAATTGAGCAAACCATTGAAATAAAAGCTGGTGAACTCGATGTCATTGATCAGATTCGTCAAAACATGGCTCCGTTGTTAGAAGCGTTCTCAAAAGGGCAAGACTCTAATTTAAGTCAGTCTTTGGCTGAGAAAGTTAAGGTAGTGTTTGACGGACAAGTTGCAGAAGAATTTTCAGACGAAGAGCATATCGAGATTGAAGCTGAAGTCGCGCCGGCAAACGATATCGACGCTACGCAAGTTGAAGCACCACAAGACGAGTCCGACGATGATTTAATTGACGATGAAATTCTAGAAATTTTTGTTGAAGAAGCGGAAGAAGTAAACGAGACGATTCAAACTTATTTACCGCGCTATGTAGACAATTATGAGGACAAAGAAGCGTTGACAGAGTTGCGCCGTGCATTTCATACATTGAAGGGCAGTGGCCGCATGGTGGAAGCCCTCGATATTGGTGAAATAGCATGGGCAGTTGAAAATCTTCTTAATCGTATTATTGATGCGACAACAGAGATGAATTCCTCTATCGCTGATTTTGTTCAGAATATTGCGGCGCATATTCCAGCTTTAGTCGAAAACTTTAAATTACGTCAGGCGCCAGTGCTCAATCCTGTTGAAGTTGAAGCGCATGCGCAAGCATTGATAGCGGGTGAGCAAGTAGAGCTTTCTGCCCCATCTACGGGTGAAGTGGAAGAATCGGAAAATCCGCAAGAGCCGGTTCAGAAAACTGTTGCTTCTGAAGAAATTGAAGATTCCTTGTTAAGTATTTTTGAGCAAGAAGCGACGCAGCACATCGATACTATTGTGCACTTTGCGATGTTGGTTGAGGGTGACCAGCCGATTGCTGTGAACGATGCGTTATCTCGTGCGCTTCATACGCTCAAAGGTAGTGCGAATACAGCAGGCATTCAGCCAATTGCTGAGATTGCCGTACCGCTAGAGCACCTTGTGAAAGAGTTGCGCGCTAATGGCTTGGAAGTTGATGCCAAGCTAGCAGCATTAATGCAAGAGAGCATGGATGTGTGTCGTAAAGGTATTGCGCAGCTAGAGTCATCGCCTCAGCAAAGTGTTCCAGGATCAATAGAATTAGTTGCCAAGTTAGCTGCGTATAAACAGCACCGCATGTCAGATCTTGAACAAGAAACTGATGCCTTGATACCGAATACGCAAGACCCTCAGTTGGTTGCAATGTTCCTAACTGAAGGCTTGGATATTTTGCTCGATGCGGAGCGCATTATTGATCAGTGGCAGCAAGGCGCGATTACTAATGAAGACTTCAATAAGCTTTATGATGAAGTTACAAAGCTTAAACGCGGCGCGAAGGTGTCAGGTCTGAATGCCATTGTAGAGTTATGTCGTGCTTTAGAAAGTGCATATGATGTAATCAATCATTCTGAAAGTGCGCCAAGTTCCAAATTTATTGCGACGATCAAACAGGGTCATGATGGTTTGATCGATATGATGGATCAGACAGCTGCGGGCTTAAGTGCAGATGTTGATGCGAAGTTGCTTAACTTGTTGGCAGAGATAGCTTCTGAGCATCAAACTCTTGAGCAAGAGCAAGAGCAAGAGCAAGAGCAAGAGCAAGAGCAAGAGCAAGAGCAAGAGCAAGAGCAAGAGCAAGAGCAAGAGCAAGATATCGAAATTAGTATTGATGCACTTGAGGAATCTCTAGCTGAAGCCATTCCAGAGTATGCTGTAGAAGAAACTGAAGAAGAGCTTGTAGCGACGGAACTAGAAGCTGTACCAGAAGAAACCATCCAAGTTGAAGAAGTTGATCAAACTGCTTCAGGATCTTTGGCGGAACTTGATCCTGAGTTAGCTGAAATTTTCTTGGAAGAAGCGCTAGAGTTGATCAATCATTCAGGCGAGCTACTGCACCAATGGCAGAGTGAGAGTGATAATTTTACGCTTGTAGGTGAATTGCAGCGCGATCTACATACGCTAAAAGGTGGTGCACGTATGGCTGAGGTCACTGCAATTGGTGATCTCTCACATGAGTTAGAAACATTGTTTGAGCGCACGG
The DNA here is from genome assembly GCF_001635735.1 of Oleiphilus sp. HI0067. NCBI lineage: Bacteria > Pseudomonadati > Pseudomonadota > Gammaproteobacteria > Oceanospirillales > Oleiphilaceae > Oleiphilus > Oleiphilus sp. HI0067. Next base: position 27,419 of record NZ_LWFI01001432.1, on the reverse strand, counting down.
TTGAAGCACACACCGTTGCGAGTCCGGCCGTGATTGAACTTTGTCTTCAGTGTCATGATGCACTAGCGTCTATGGTCGATAGTGTTGAAGCGGGTTCTGTTCCTGCTCCAGCATTAGATTTGCTAGAAGCTGTTAAGCGCTCTATTGCTGGTGAAGAACCAGTATTAAGTAAGGTTCCAGCACCTCAGCCTGAGCAAACAGAAGTAGAATCTGAAGTTGAGAATATCGAGGCTACAGAACCTGAAATTGTTGAAGTTGAAGAGATAACGCTCGTAAAAGAGACGACAATTCCAGTTGAGCCAGAGCCAGCGGAACCTGTTAAGCCTGAATTATCAGAAGAAGACGCCCTCGATAAAGAAGTGCTTGATATGTTCGCCGAGGAGGCGCAGGAACTCATCGAAGCGCTCGAAACGAACATGGCGGATTGGGCTGATGCGCCAACCGAACAGAACTACAATCAAGAGTTGCAACGAGTACTGCATACTCTCAAAGGTGGTGCCCGTCTAGCGAGCTTAGATAAGTTGGCAGACACGAGTCATGATTTTGAAACACGTTTAATCCAAGCCTATTCAAATGGCGAAGCCTTTGAGGGTGAACTCAAAGCGCTAGCATTAAAAGCTCAAGATGCATTGCATAGTCTCACCAAAGATTTCCTTGCGCAGCTAACTGATCAAGCGCCAGAAGAGGAGCCTCAAAACGAAACTCCAGTAGAAGTTGTTGAGCAATCTTCTGCAAGCCAAGAGTTGATTCAGCTTGGCCAACAACAAAGCCCATCGAAGCCTGTTAAAGAGAAAAAGTCAGGCTCACAAGAATCTGTTCGTGTGGGCGCATCGTTGATTGATGCCTTAGTGAATCTTGCTGGTGAGACAAGTATTTCGCGTGGTCGCCTAGAACAGCAGATTACTGATTTTGGTTTTACTCTTGAAGAGATGGCCGCAACGATCGAGCGTTTGCGTGAGCAATTGCGTCGTATGGAAATCGAGACAGAAGCGCAAGTACTTTACCGCGCTGAGCAAGAGGGTATCGCTATTTCTGAATACGAAGAATTCGACCCGCTTGAGATGGATCGCTATTCCTCTATACAGCAGCTTTCTCGTTCGCTGTCAGAGAGTGCGACCGATTTAACGGAGTTACGAGATACCTTATCGAATAGAGCGCGTGATGCAGAAACATTGCTATTGCAACAATCTCGCATTAATTCAGAGCTGCAAGAAGGCCTGATGAAAACACGCATGATTCCATTCTCGTCAATGGTTCCTCGCTTGCGTCGTATCGTTCGTCAGATCAGTGGTGAATTAGATAAAGCTGTTGATTTTAAAGTAGCCAATGCAAGTGGTGAGATGGATCGATCAGTGCTTGATCGAATGGTTGCGCCGTTAGAGCACATGCTACGTAATGCCCTTGATCACGGTATTGAGCCTAAAGAACAACGTGTGAAAGCGGGCAAACCAGAAGCCGGAACGATTGCGTTGTCTGTATCGCGCGAGGGTGGCGATATCGTCATTCGTATGCAAGATGACGGCGCTGGTATTGACGCATCGAAAATTAGAGCGAAAGCGGTATCGCAAGGTTTGATTGCTGAAGATGCCAAGTTATCAAAGCAAGATACCTTGCAGTTAATTATGGCAGCGGGTTTCAGTACCGCAGAGCATGTTACGCAAATTAGTGGCCGCGGCGTTGGTATGGACGTTGTTGCAAGCGAAATAAAACAGCTCGGTGGTGCAATTTCTATTGATTCAACAGTAGGACAAGGTACCCAGTTCACGGTTCGACTTCCATTTACGGTATCTGTTAACCGTGCGTTGATGGTGAGCACAGGTGACGATTTTTATGCCATTCCGCTGAATACGATAGAAGGTATTGTTCGTGTCAGCCCTTACGAATTAGAAGAGTACTATCAAGAAGACGCACCACCTTATCGATATGCGGGACGTGATTATAAACTCCAGTATTTGGGGTCTTTGCTACACAACGCGCATCAGCCGAAGTTAAAAGGTCAGCCTTTGCCATTGCCCGTCATTTTGGTTCGAGGCACCGATCAACCTATGGCGTTACAAGTTGACAGCTTGATGGGTTCTCGAGAGATAGTAGTAAAAAGTTTAGGCATGCAGTTCAGCGAGGTGCATGGCGTCTCAGGGGCAACGATTCTTGGTGATGGTAGTGTTGTTGTGATCCTCGATTTACCGGCATTGATTCGTGAAGAGTCAGCAGGTGTCATGGATGTTCTAGATACTGATGGAAATGTTGATACACAGAACGAAACACCACTTGTGATGGTTGTTGATGACTCGGTTACAGTAAGAAAAGTATCGACGCGCTTGCTCGAACGCAATGGTATGGATGTCGTTACAGCAAAAGACGGGGTTGATGCCATTGCACAGCTTCAAGATACCAAGCCAGATGTCATGTTGTTAGATATTGAGATGCCTCGTATGGACGGGTTTGAAGTAGCAACACTTGTACGCCACGATGAACGTTTGAAAGATGTTCCGATTATTATGATTACCTCACGAACGGGCCAAAAGCACCGAGATCGTGCGATGTCGATTGGTGTAAATGAATACATGGGTAAGCCGTTCCAAGAGCAAGAACTGTTGCAGAAAATTGAAGAAGTTCTTGCTGCTACAAGAGTAACAGCATAAGAGTACATGATGAGGATCCAGGCTTCGCTCGGAATAATTAGTGAGGATCCTTTACTTAGAAAAGACTTAAGTATTTTTGCTGAGCGATACGGTTTTTCTGCGCAGGTGAGTATCGCACCGCAAAGCTGGAAAATTGAAGACCTTGAGCGCTACAACCAAATTTCATGCTGGTTAGTTGACGAGCCATTTTTTGATTTGGCAAGCGATGAGCTGGCGCAATACATAGCCGATTTAGCTGTTCCGGTTATTTTGGGGTTGGAGCCTTTTAGTCGTGAGCATGAGCTGAGGGAAAGGGAGTTTTCTTTTTTAATTAAAAAGCTTATTCAGCATCTCCATCCAAACCAAAGCAATGAGGTTTTCGATATATGGGTGCTAGCTGCTTCGTTAGGGGGGCCTGAAGCTGTGAAGGAGTTTCTAGACGCCTTACCCCAAGATATACCCGCGAGCTTCTTGTACGCGCAGCACCTCGATGAAGTGGGTTCTAAAGCCTTAGCTGATGTTATTGGCAGAGACGCGAAATTGCCTGTTGTTGCAATTGATGGAATGTGTGAATTAGCCCCCGGCGTGATTTACAAAGTCCCCGTGGACTCAAGCATTGATTTTACCAATGGTGTTTGTTTTAAAACGGGTTCAGCTTGGCAAGGTGAATATACCCCAAGTATTGATGAGCTGTTGCGTCGAGTAAGCTTCACTTACGGTAATCGAGCTAATGTCATCGTGTTTAGTGGCATGGGCGAAGATGGCGCCGATACAGCAAAAGATTTGGCTAGGCGTGGCAGTTTAGTTTGGGCGCAAAGTGAGCATAGTGCAGTCAGCGACATGATGCCGAAATCGGTGATCGAAAAGCGTATATGCCAACGGATTGCTGCACCAAAAGACCTTGCTATGTTAATGACAGCGTATTACAAGAATACAGGCATTTCTTAATTTGCCTAAAAAATGAAGGAAGTTCAGAGTGTCTGAATCAGAGCTAATTTCGAGTTTATATTTGCCGGTTGAAGGCACTAAGTTGGTGTTGCCAAACGTGAGTGTGGCCGAGGTAATTGAATATACCAAACCACAAGAAGCAGAAGGGCCAGAATATTTTCTAGGAAATATTATGTGGCGGGGTATACAGGTTCCATTGCTAAGCTATGAAGTTGCCAATGGCCAAGAGAAACCCGCTCGGAATACTCAAGCGCGTATAGCTGTAATTAATAGCGTTGGGCTAGATAATCAGAAGTTACCTTTTAGCGCCATTCTCACTCAAGGTCTCCCGCGCTTAGTAAAGGTGAGTAAGGATATCATTCAAGAAGAAGAGCAGAGCGATTCTCCTGCTGAACATAGCCGTATTAGGGTCGATGGAGAATATGCGGTGATTCCGAGCTTGGAATATCTAGAGTCACTGGCCATTAAACTAGCGTAAATCAGAGTCGCTCCTGAAATGATTCAGAAAACGCTGCAAAAAGAACTGTTATCGTTTTTCGTTTTGCTATTTCCGATCATTGAGCTTGTTTTATTAGGCTTGAACCACGCGGTGTTTTTCATCATCGGTTTGAGCGCTGTGATGTTTGCGCTCAACTTCTCCTCTTTGTTTTCAAATCTTCTCAAGTTTATTCCAGCAATTAATTTAGTCCTTTTTGCATCTATTTTTGTTGTGCATCTGACATCGGGTGTGAATAGTGTTGCTGTTATGGGCTGCTTGTTAGTGATGACTGTTTGGGCAGCATTAGTCCTTGATTTGGTGTTTGCCGCGACCTTTTCTCTTCTTTGTATGTTGCTTTTAAGCGCGCTAAATGATTTTACGCAGCTAGCCCAAAATGCCGTTCTAGTTTTTTCATTATTTGCGTTAGCGAGCTTTGTTCGCTTTCGTATCGGTCGACTTGAAAGAGCAGGGCCTAAGCATACTGAGGAGGATATGTTCGCATGTCGTAATGCGAGACAGTTTGAGCAAGACCTTTCTCATTACTTTGCCTTGCATCAGCGTTACCAGATGAATTGTGTGCTGCTGGTGATTGATGTTGAATTACCAAGAAAAATGAATCTGACGAAAGAAAGAACATTGTTGCAGGTTCTTGTGTCGATCTGGAAAAGCCGTATTCGTTCTACAGATGTGTTGTATAAATTAAGTGATCGCCGTTTTGCATGTCTTGTGACTGCAACGAATAGAGACGGCGCACAAATTTTATTGAATGATTTGAAGAAGGCGACACAGGATTATCAGTTGCCTGAAGGATTAAATCCTGAGGTTTATATTTCTCTTCATGATTGTGCAGAGCAAAATAGTGAAAAAAGCTGGCTAGATAAGAGTTATCAAGATTAGATACATTAAAAAATTTGATTCCTTTTGCTTGCGTGATAGATTGTCTCGCCCATGGTTTGGTGACGATTTTATGCCCTTTTAACAATGCGAGTCTCGACGAAGTTAAAAGAGAAACTGCGAAGTCTTCATTGATTCCACGCAGGATTTTTGACGTTAATTTGATTTAGCCTACCGAGGCTTTTTAAAGGTAAAGAAATGCTTAAATTAGATGCTTTGGACCAATTAAAGCAGCTCAAAAGTGATATTAAAGCTAGCCGTGATTTGCAATTTGGCAGAGTAAAAGGGACAGGGCAGAAGTTCGGTTTTGTTAGCCTTGAAAGTGGCCGAGATGTATTTTTACCGCCGGATGAAATGCTAAAAGTCTTACCTGGCGATCGAATTGAAGTAGAGATCAAAAAAGACGACAAGAACAAAACGTTTGCAAAAGTAGAACGACTGATCGAATCGAATAATAAATTATTCTTTGGTAAATACGTGTCTAAAGGCGCTGCACATTTTGCAGAAGCGGATTTCGATGGTACAAGTCGATGGATCTTTATTCCACCAAATAAACGCGGGAAAGCGAAAGTTGGCGACTTACTTCAGTGCAAGCTTGTTCAACACCCAATTAAAAATGGTAAGCCACAAGCCCACATACTCGATAATCTTGGTAATGAAAAAGATGCAGGTATTGAGTGGACCTACAGTCTGAAAAAACATGGTATTAAAGAAGCTTGGAGTGAAAAATCTGAGCAAGATTTAAAGACATTGACGGAAGACTTGGTCGCTAAGTTATGTGCTGAGAGAGAAGATTTTAGTCAACATGCTTTCTTTACCATTGATGGTGAACGCACGACTGACATGGATGACGCGCTTTGCATTGAAGAAAACTCCGATGGCTGGAAGTTACTCGTTGCTATTGCTGATCCAGAAGCCTTAGTTAAGCATGCTCCGGTCTTAGAGAAAGAAGCTTTGCAACGCGGCGCTTCTTTGTATGCGCCTAATAAAGTTGTTTCAATGTTACCTGAAGAGGTGAGTGCGAACTTAGCCTCATTAGTAGAAGGAAAGACGCGTTTAGCGAAAGTTTTCACGATACAAGTTTCTAAAGATGGTGATGTTGCGCTAGAGAAAATTAGCCTTGGTAGTGTTACTTCGGCGCAAAAACTATCGTATACGCAAGCGAGCGATGATGCACTTGATGGTGTGAATGAGAATGTTCGACCACAAGTGATTGCGCTAAAAGGTCTTGCCGAAGCTCTACTAGAAAAACGTAAGAGCACAGCGAATGTCCAGCCTAGTCGCTCTGACTTTTTTATAGAGCTTAACGCTGACCAGAAAATTGAAGCAATTCACCCACGAACAAGTGTTGCGGCTCATGCATGGGTTGAAGAATGTATGTTAGCTGTGAATCGCTGTGCAGCTCAGTATTTTGCAGAGAACGCAAAATCTGCTTTGTACATCAGTCATTCAGGCGTTCGTGCAGATCGTTTAGAGTCGCTTAGTACAGTATTGAATGAAAAACTTCCTGAATTAAAAGAATTCAGTTTAGCAAACTTAGATGGTTTCGTATCAATATTTCGAGCGTTACAAGCAGATGATGAGCGAGAGTATTTAAGGCAACTAATGCTGAGACAGTTGGATCGAACCGGGTTTAGTCTTGAAAAAGCGCCTCATTTTGCTCTGGGTTTTGACGCTTACACGACCATCAGTTCACCTCTGCGCAAAGCGAATGATTATTTACTACATCGTTTATTAACGTCTCTAATTGAGAGTAATGTTGGTGATAGCTTAACTACTAAAGACCTTGAATCGATTGAAGAGAAGCAAGACGCTATTCGTAAATCTGTTTTCGATATCGAGCAATCATTGAAGTGTGAATATATGACGCGTCAATCTGGTGAGTTTGATGCGGAAGTTGTTCGTGTATTTACTACTGGTATGCAAGTTCGTGTATTAGATAATGGCATTGAAGGTGTGATTGCGACGCGGGATATTGAAGGCAAGTGCAGTTTTAACCAAGATTTGATGCAATTGAAAACTTCAAAAGGCGAATTTACCTTAGCGCAAAAACTAAAGGTTTCATTGAAGCGTGTTGATTGGTCTAAAAAGCAGATTCAATTTTCTCTAGCTTAATTCAGATGTTTTTCTGAAACTTTGTAGGATATATCCTACAAAGTTTCAGAGATCTCCTATATTTTTCCCTAATTACCTCATCTATTATTTGCTCATAGGGACAGCATAAACATACGGAAATGTTGACGGAATCAAGGATGACCGTAGCTAAGGGATGAGACACGGATGGTAATAAGCAGGCATGGATCGCCAGCTTTTCCGTTTACTCCCCCATCCCTATACTTTCCCTTCTCCTAACCTCTTTATCTTGTTACCTATATTCGTGTATCGTGCCCAGAAATTTCATGTGGACGAGCAGAAATATGGTCTCTGGTGGTATTCAACAGTCTTTCTTTAAATTAAAAAATAATCGTATCTTTGAGTTTGTAGTTATTGCGATTATCTTAGTTTCAGCCCTAGAAATTGGCGCTAAAACCTATCATCTCCCTGAAAATGTTATTCCATTTTTAAAGATATTGGATTGGTTTGTAACGATTTTCTTTCTGATAGAAATCAGTATCCGTTTTATTGCAGAACCTAATAAAAAAGCGTTTTTCAAAGATGGTTGGAATGTTTTTGATACCCTTGTCGTAGTGATCAGTCTTATCCCTATCAATGAGAGCGAGATGGCTTTGCTAGCTAGGCTTGTTCGTGTATTCAGGGTTTTACGAATGGTGTCTGTGATTCCTGAACTACGCGTTTTGATTAGCTCACTAGTTAAAGCATTGCCGCAGCTAGGTTATGTAATGCTGCTAATGTTCATTATCTTTTATATCTACGCAGCCGTTGGTAGCCACTTGTTCGGTGAGATTAATGAGGTGCTCTGGGGCAATATAGCCATTGCTATGCTGACTTTATTCCGAGTTATGACCTTCGAGGATTGGACTGACGTTCAATATGAAACGATGGAGGTTTATCCTCTAAGTTGGATCTTCTATCTAACCTTTATTTTCTTTACGGCATTTGCATTCTTAAACATGGTGATTGGTATTGTTGTGAGTGTGATGGAAGAAGAAAACCACAAAATGCGAATGCAAAAAAATGAAGAGCAGGGTAAGGAAGAAGTGACGCTTGAAGCTTTGTATAAAGAAATTCAGAGTTTAAAAGAAGAACTAAGAAAAAACGCTCGCGAATAAGCGAGCGTTCTTGTAATGAGTTAAGGGTGTTAACTTATATATTCTGGACCAACTCCAACGCTCCAGATAATGACGCTAATGGCAAACAAGCCGACTAGCATCACTAATCCCACTGTTAAGATAGAGGAGGCAAACATAAACCCTCTATCTTCTGGAATCTTCATTAGGATTGGTAATCCTTCATAAAGGAGATAGACCGACCAACATACTGCGACCACTCCGGCCATCATGTTTACCCAGAGCACTGGATATATCGCGATAGCGCCTATTAGGAATAAAGGCGTTGCGGTATAAGCGGCGAGAATAATACCGTTGTGTTCAGATGCTTCTACGCCATATGTCGCCGCAAAAAAATCAATGAATTTACCAATAATGTATATGCCGCTTAGCATTGCTGCGTAAAACAGAATGCAGAGTTGTGCGGCGCTAGAATTTGTCAGCTTAATAATATCGCCATCGCCGATTTGCCAACCAACGTGAGTTGTCCCGTAATACGCTGCTGCTGCGGGGATAAGTGCGAGAAGAATGATGTGTGTGAGAAAAAGCTTAGGGGCCGATTCATGCTCTTCGCGAATCGTTTGCCATTCTCTGTCAGGGTGAGTCAAGATACCGAAAGTATGCAATATGCTCATAGCGCCTCCGTTGATTATTTTTTTTGGCTGCGTCAATAAGTCTCGACCCATCACTAGAGTTCGTCAAGTAGCAAAAAAGCGAATTGTCTAAAAAATACACAAATATTTGACTAAATTCTGCACTTATTGCTCAAATTTGAATCAGTTTTGGCGGTCGCACTCTTTGTTTGTTTATTTTTGATCTCTTCTAGGCTCGCCTGAAAAGCCTGCTTTGTTGCTACAGATGAGACTTTTTCTTGAAGAAGTGCAGACATTGCTTTTTATTGATGTGTCATCTAGCATTCGCCAACTTTAATATACTTACTAAATTTCAGAGCATGTGAGCAACTCTTTCATATGCTCTATAGCCTCGAAGCAGCGAACGACAAATATGAAAGCATGGTTTAAAGAGATTGAAGCGCAAGAAGAGGGAACAACATTCCCTATCGCGACCGTCATTGAGGAATTAACCTTTGATGAGCAAGGGTTGATTCCGGTAATTGCGCAAGATGCTGAGACTAAGTCGATTTTGATGTTTGCTTGGATGAATCGCGATGCGCTAGAAGAAACTATCGCTACTGGACGGATGTGTTACTGGTCTAGGTCGCGCAAAAGTCTTTGGCGAAAAGGGGAGAGTTCTGGTCATGCTCAGCAATTAAAAGAATTGCGCACCGATTGTGATGGTGATGTTTTGCTAGCAATGATTGATCAAACAGGAGCGGCGTGTCATACCCACCGAAAATCGTGTTTTTATCTGAAATTTGGCGAAAAAGAAGTTGAGATTAATACTGAGTTTTAGCACCAGATTTGGCTTAGTTCAGATAGTAAAAAGGCGACCTAATGAGTCGCCTTTTATATTTATAAGCGTGTGCTTATTTCGCTATTTCAATCAACTCAACTTCAAATAGTAAAGTCTCATTAGGTCCGATTGAGCGATTACCTTGTGGACCATATGCTAGATCAGCAGGAATATACAATTGCCACTTTGATCCTGTAGGCATTAGTTGAAGCGCTTCGGTCCAACCTGCGATCACGCCATTTAACGGGAATGTTGCTGGTTCACCTCGACTAACAGAGCTATCAAATACTTCGCCACTAATAAGGCTGCCGGTGTAATGCACTGTTACAGTATCTGTTGCTGCAGGTTGAGGGCCTTTGCCTTCAGTAAGAACTTTGTACTGCAAACCGCTTTCTAGCGTCACTACGCCTTCTTTATCTTTGTTTGCGCTCAAGAACTCTTCGCCAACAATTTTATTCGCTTCACTAAGTTTTTGTAGTTCAGCAATTTGCTTTTCTTGCATCTCACGCTGATATTCACTCAAGGTTTGAGCTATCTCGTCATCAGTAAGCAATTGAGGTTCATCGTTAAACGCACTTTTCAGACCATTTGCGAACTGATCTAAATCGATATCTTTGAGTTCGTTGCGCATGCGCTGACCAAACATCACACCAAAGGCATAACTGACTTTTGCTTCTTTACTTTCAAACTTAGCAGCGCCGTCTTCAGCTAGTGTAACTGGACTCATTCCAATAAGACTCGCAGTTAGTAAAGGCAAAGCGATTTTTTTTATGTTCATAGTTCTGTTTCCATTCATTTGATGTCAGCCTGAACAGTAGACGGGCAGACATTTTCTTTGAGACCCAAAACCTTAAGGCTTTTGCAGAGGATCTTCCAGAGTCGCAACATTAGGGCTTGTTAATGGTGATGGCCGCCTACACCATGCGCGTGACCATGTGATATTTCTTCTTTTGTAGCTTCTCTAATAGAAATGATTTCAATATCAAACGTCAGATCTTTGCCTGCGAGAGGGTGGTTCGTATCAACATCGACATTGAACTTGCCTGCTTTAACAACCGTGGCCTGGCGAGCACCTTGTTCAGTATTGATGCCAACCGTCATCCCCGGTTTTAATCGCGCTAACTGTTTCTTGTCTCCCATTAAATGTTTAATAAGGACTCTTTGTACTGCGTTTTCATGGCGTGTGCCGTATGCTTTTGCTGCAGGCACTTCAGCGGAAAATATGTCGCCCATGTCTTTCCCTTCCATCTCTGACTCGAGACCCGTAATAATATTCGCATGACCATGTAAATAAGCCATCGGATCGCCGCCATGTGAACTTTCAAGCTCCTCACCGTTGTGGCTCAAACGATAATGAAACTGAACAACCATATTTTTTGAAACTGTCATATAAATTTCTCCGTCTGCAATATTGTAATGTTTCGTCGCGATAGCACCTAAGGTCGTACGAATAAATCCGAAAATAGTGAAATAAATCAGGTGATATCTGGCATTGGAACTAGTATCGCTACGATGAGTATTTGGTACTATTGTGATTCAAGAGAAGCAACATGATTGTAGTTTGTAGTAATGGATAAAGTTCGGAAAAATATAATAGTGCGATGGGCCTTAATTTCTGTCGGCTTTATCTGTGTTGGTTTAGGCATAATAGGCTTGTTTGTTCCAATGATGCCTGGCGTTGTATTTTTACTTATTGCTGCTTGGTGTTTTGCGCGTTCATCAGAACGCTTTCATGATGCATTATTGAGTCATCCCCAGTTAGGGCCTCAAATTGATGCGTGGCATAGTGGAAAAGGTTTTCAAAGAAAATTGCGCATGCGCATCCTAACAATTATGTGGATCAGCATGATTGTCTCGATGTTTATAGCGGCAATATGGTGGGTATGTATTATCATCGCGGTCTGTGGTGTGTGCACCACACTCTATATTCTCAAACAACCTGTTTACGATTAATAAGAAGGCAGCCTAATGGCAATTAATTGGTTCCCGGGCCATATGCACAAAGCCCGTAAGGAAATCAAAAAAGTAATGTCTGACGTTGATGTCGTCATTGAGTTACTTGATGCGCGTATTCCGTTTAGTTCATCAAACCCTTTGGTTGGAAATCTGCGCGGTGAGAAGCCAGTGATTAAGCTTCTTAATAAGGCTGATCTTGCCGACCCAAAAGTCACCGAAGCTTGGCAAGCGCATTTAGAAAAAGATAATGCGGTAAAAAGTTTGGCATTGAGTGCCACCGCTGACGGCAAAATTAAGATGATCGCAAACCTTTGTCGCAAACTCGCTCCTCATAAAGTCGATAGCGATAAAGGTATTAGTGCGATGATCATGGGTATCCCGAATGTAGGGAAGTCGACCTTGATCAATAGCTTGGCTGGAAAAACAATCGCTAAGGTCGGTAACGAACCTGCTGTGACGAAAAGACAGCAAAAAATTAAGCTCGATAATGGCATTACCCTTTCCGATACCCCCGGTATTTTATGGCCAAAGCTTGAACCCGCAACGTGTGGATATCGTTTGGCGAGCACCGGCGCCGTAAAAGATACAGCGATGGAATATGAAGATGTTGCATGGGAATGTTTAAAAGAGTTCAGAGTGCTTTATCCAAATGCTTTAAAAGATCGCTATGGTTTAAGTGAGTTTGGAAGTGACGAGTATGAATTGCTTGAACTTATCGGTAAAAAACGTGGTTGTCTAAAAAGTGGTGGTATGGTTGATGTTCACCAAGCAGCAACGATTTTTTTACAAGACTTACGGAGCGGCAAACTAGGACGCGTCACTTTGGAGACGCCAGAAATGATGGAAGCCGAAATGGCTGAATTTCGGGCCATGCTTGAGGCAAAACGTGAGCAAGAAGAGCTCGCTAAGAAAGAGAAAGAAGAACGTTCTGGGAAGCGCACTTCTTAGTTGTCTCAAGATCATCAAAATAATAAACGAGTAATAAGATTTAAGTATGGAAACCTTTCTTCGACGCTTGGAGATTTTACGTTACCTCCAACAGCGTAATGCTGCCAATCTTGAACCTGCGGGTACGGATCAAATTATTCAACATTTGATCGATGGAGAGTATGTGGGTGAAGAGGAGCGCGATGAGAAAAGTTTGATGCGCTTAATTCAGAGAGATTTAAAATTTTTGTTGGGCGAATACGACGAAGAAGATGATAGCTATTTCAATCACTTTGATCTCCGCTCGATTCGAGGCCAACGTAAAACATTACTCTGGGAAGTCAGTCCCTATCACGATGTGAGTTACGAGTTCGAAAAAATGCCATCGTTTATGGCGCTCGCGCTAACTCTGACGCGTAAACACTTGAATCAGGTATTACCTAGCGCAATTCAGAATGATCTTGCTCAGCTATTTTTTAATGCTGAGCATAAAATGAAACAAAGCGAGAGAAAGCTGAATGACAAACAGTACACTCGCTTGAGTAACGCTGTTGAGTTTTATCAGCGTGGTCAAAGCCTACGTACACCTGATTTCGATATGCACACGCTCGATAATATTTATCAGGCAATTTTAAATGGCCGGCGCGTTAAGTTTGCATATCAAACCTCTAATGGTCGAAAAGAATATGATGTTCATCCTTTTGGTGTGACGATCATGCTTCCCAAACTCTATCTTGTTGGTGTCAAAGATGATGATGCGCGCGATGGAAATTTAGAAGAGTTTCGAACCTTTTTGATTCACCGTATTGAAGATTTAGAGGTTTCGCGATTTTCAAATGCAGTTCCAGAAGACTTTAAACTCAAAGAATATCTGGATGCAGGAAATACTGATGTTCTTGTAGATCGTGACGCAAATAGCTATGACTTAGAGGTAGATCTCTACATGCAAAGAGGCAGTCATTTGTTGCGTGATCTGCAAGACAGTCCTCTAAATGAAACGCAAAGTCTTAACGAGATATCTGATGGGCATTGGCGTTTATCCGCTAGGGTAAAACACACCGTGCAATTGAGGAATTGGCTGCTAGCGTTAGGCGCTCAGGCAAAGGTTACTGCTCCACAGGTCATACGAAATGAGCTGTCGGATTACCTCAGCGCCATGCAACAACACTATACATAACATACCAGCTTAAGAGATTGGCTCGACCAATACTAAACGCATGGCTTTCCCTTCGAAGATTTCATTGATGGTTTCTCTCACGCTGTGAATGTTGTCAGCTTGGACGCGGAAACGGAATTTAGTGCCTTTCTGAGTAAATGCATTAACACGGAACATAATTTTTCTCCTGATGATTGATGGCGGTATTGCCTATCGACAGGAGTAAATATATCGCCTAAAACGACCGGAAATGTCGCCATGTCTAGGGGCAATTAAATAATGCTGATATTCAAAGAATTTTATTTCAGTAAATGATCGAGACTTAATGCATATGCCGGTGCAAAGTTTTCGAGGAAGTAGAGTACTTCTGGCTGTTGTTCCTCGTTCAAACGTTTGAGTATTTCTTGTGCTGCATGCTCAAACTCTTTATTTCCAGCACGCAATTCTGCTTGGCATTTTAAGAGGGCAGATAATCTATCGGCCGCTTTCAATAAACGTTGATATACCTCGGGTAATTCATGCTCTATTAATACACCTTTAAATGCTTCATGCATTTCTGTGGGTAATAGATTGAGCAGTTCTTTTTCGGCGCGTTGCTCCACGCCTTTGTATGCATTTCGCATGGCCTTACTGTGATATTTGACCGGTGTTGGCATATCCCCCGTGATGACCTCAGTGGCATCGTGATACAGACCACAAGTCGCTAATTTATGAGCATCAATCTTATTGTTAGGATTTTGGTTGTTATGTATCACGCCTAAGACATGCGCCAGTGTGCCAACTTCCCAAGAATGGGTTGCAACATCTTCGGGAATGGCATTGCGCATTAGACTCCAACGCTGGATCCAGCGAAGACGGCTGATATATGCAAAAAAATGACTCATAATTTTATTCGCTCTTTGAAACAGTATTTACAATAACAAGTGGAGTTTGACCATGGCAAAAAAGGATCACAAGACAATGCAGCGATGTGGCTGGTGTGGAGACGACCCAATCTACCAGCACTACCATGATACCGTCTGGGGACGGCCAGTTTACGATGATCAAACTTTGTTTGAAAAGCTTTGTTTAGATGGCCAGCAAGCAGGACTAAGTTGGATAACGATTCTGAAAAAGCAAGCGACATACGAAGCCGCCTATGATGGGTTCGATGCGAAAAAGATTATCCAATATGACCAAGCTAAACGTGATGCATTACTTAATGATCCAGGAATCATTCGGAACAAACTGAAGGTCGAGTCGATCATCAAGAATGCTAAAGGCTTTCTAGAGTTTGAAAAAGAAGAGCAAAGTTTTAGTGAATTCTTGTGGGCATTTGTGGGTGGTGCGCCAATACAAAATACATTTAATAGTCTTGATGAGGTGCCTGCTGAAACAGAAGAATCAAAGGCTATGTCAAAAGCGCTTAAAAAAAGAGGTTTTACCTTTGTTGGTCCGACTATCTGCTACGCTTTCATGCAAGCCGTTGGCATGGTCAATGATCACCTTCAAGCTTGCCCGTGTTGGGAGGAATGCCGACAAGAAAGTATGTAACAGTTTAAAGCGCCGAAGGATGGGAGTTTGTTATGGATAAGAATATTGAAAACGTACTGCACTTTTGGTTTGAAGAGTTGGAGCCAAATCATCATTGGATCAAAGACGCTAAGCTCGATGAGGATATCGACAAACGCTTCGGTCAGTTAAATATTGAGGCTAAAAACGGCGAGCTTGCCCATTGGCGTGATTCAGCAGAAGGGCGTCTAGCTGAAATCATTATTCTTGATCAATTTACCCGTAACATTTATCGCGATGAGGCAGATAGTTTTTCTCGTGATACCTTGGCGGTAACACTTTCTAAAGAAGCAATTAATCTAGGTTGCGATAAAGAGTTGAGCGTGACGCAGCGAGCGTTTATCTATATGCCTTTGATGCATAGTGAAGAAAAAACCGATCATGAACTGGCTTTGCAGGTATTTGATCAAGAAGGTTTAGAAAACAATTTAGACTTTGAGAAACGTCATTTTCGTATTATTGAGCGCTTTGGGCGATACCCTCATCGAAATGCTCTTTTAGGTCGCGACTCTACCGAGCAAGAGGTTGAATTCTTAACTCAGCCGGGCTCTTCGTTTTAATCAATATTCAGAATTTTGTGGGTTTGCAGCGTCAGTCGCCACTGAGGGTTTGCGAGACAATAATCTAGCGCGAGCTGAGTGTTAAACTGCTTTACTGAGTCCTGCTTGCTTTGTTCGAGTGGATTTGCTTTAGGCGATAAGAAAAAATACTCGCAATCAAACGCTTCAAACTGTTCAGGTTTGGCAAGTTCCTGAGGGAATACCAGTTTTAGTTCATTCGCTCGAGTCAATTTTAGTGTTGCGTCTGCTTTAGGGCTAATGCAAATCCAATCAATGCCTTCTGGCGCTTCTAAGGTACCGTTTGTTTCGATCGCAACCTCAAAGCCAAGTGAATGCATTTTATCAATCAAGGCTTTATCTAATTGTAATAGAGGCTCTCCACCCGTAAAAATCACGTAGGGCTCTGAGCGGCCGTTCTGATCTGCGCTTGGCCACATCTCGTAAATGGCCTTACTCAACTCTTCTTCATTAGCGAATGTGCCACCATTTTGGCCATCAGTACCAACAATGTCCGTATCGCAAAAATCGCAGATGGCATCGGCTCTTGAATCTTCTCGTCCATTCCAGAGATTACATTTACTGAAGCGACAGAACACTGCAGCACGTCCTGCGCGTGCGCCTTCACCCTGTAAACTATAAAACATCTCTTTAACTCTATACGCCACGTTCCGAACCCTGATGTAATTAATCGGTGACGAGCTGATGCAATGCTCGATTACGTTCGTTCATGAGCTGCGCTGCGTCGCGCGCATTCTGCATTACTTCAGTCATATTTTCGAGTGTTGGTTGCGTCATACTTTCAGACGTAGATAAGGTGGGGGATGTATTAAGGTTTGAAGAGTCGTTTTGATAGGTTTTATTGATCAGACTTGGATCCATACCTGAGATCGTTTGGAGTGCTTCGGGTTTCAGTTGCGCACTTTGTACATTCTTTTGATTGGATGGTTTTTCATCACTGAAATGCCACTGCCCATGTTCGTCTTGCCAACGATAATATTCTAGAGAGCTCTTTGTCTCGGAAGCATTGTTCACCTGAGACTCTTTAGGTTCATCTGTGTAGATGCCACCAGAGCTAGGTGTAATGGCGCTTATTAGTTTGTCTGGCATTTCTTTAATATTGAGAAAGTCACCACCGGCTTGATAGTCTGCATAAAACGGTAAACTTAGTGCACCCACTAAAATAATGACAGAAAACAAGCGATACACCCATTTCACAGAATAGTCTCCAACATCTTTTTCAAAGAAGGCTCTGACCAGTTAACGCGGCTACCTAGTCTCAAATTCTCCTTAAGTGTAGCTGTTAATTCTTCGGATTCTGGCGCAATCTCTAATCTGAGCTGACATAACTGGCCTTGGTAGGCTTTTTCTGCTGCAAGCTCCGCATCGAGATAGTGCTGTTTTAAAGATGAGTTGCCATAGTGATTAGCCCGTTGACGGAGCTGCCGCGTAGGCTTAATTAAATCGAAATAGTAATCTTGTTGAATTTTAAGAATTTGCTCTGCTTGAGATCCCAATCTTTTTTTCTGTTTTGATGACCAAAGTGCAAACAGACATAAATTGATATCCAGATCCTTATGATCTTGAGCGTGCATTAGTATGTTCTTAATGTCTTCTTGCTTCCAAAGCATTATTGAAAACTGCCAGAAGTGTTCAGCATTATTATCTTTGTTCATAATCTAGAGCGTCAATGCGTTGATGTACGCGCTATTATCCGCTACCTTGCGCGGCGAGTTCTACCTGAAGTGATGATTCATGCTTAAGATTACTGAAATGACACTGCGTCGAGGCCCTGAGCCGCTGCTTGAAAACGCAGACGCCAACATAGCGGATGGACAACGCGTTGCGATTGTTGGGGCGAATGGCGCGGGTAAAACGAGTTTATTCAAACTTCTGTTGGGTGAATTGTCGACGGATGCAGGTGCTTACCATTTACCCGGTAATTGTCGCATTGCGCATATGGCGCAAGAAGTCGAAAGTTCCGAGCGTTCGGCGCTTGACTATGTCATGGATGGACACCATGTTTTTCGCCGCTTGCAAGAACGCCTGGAGCTCGCGCAAGAGCAAGAAGACAATCATGTTATTGCTAACATCCATGGTGAACTCGAATCGATCAATGCCTATCAAATACCCGTTGATGCCAAAAAACTCTTACACGGATTAGGATTTTCAGAAAGCGAGTTATATTCGCCCGTTGCAAGCTTCTCTGGTGGTTGGCGTATTCGACTGAATTTGGCACAAGCACTAATGTGCCCATCCGATTTACTGTTGTTAGATGAACCAACTAACCACTTGGATCTTGACGCCATGCTTTGGCTCGAGCAATGGCTGAAGCGCTATCAAGGCACACTTCTATTTATCTCGCACGATAGGGATTTCATCGATGCAGTAGCAACGAGTATCTTGCACTTTGAGCATCGTCAGTTACATCAATATACCGGTACTTATTCAGACTTCGAGCGACTAAGAGCCGAGAAGCTAGCGCTACAGCAGTCACAATATGCCAAGCAACAGCAGCGTATTTCTGAGATTCAGTCATTTGTAAGTCGCTTTAGAGCTAAAGCGACAAAAGCCAAGCAAGCCCAAAGTCGTTTGAAAGAGCTTGAACGAATGGAACTCATCGCGCCTGCACACGTTGATTCACCATTTAGTTTTAGCTTTCCTGAATCAGATAAAACGTCTAGCCCTTTGTTGAATTTGTCTCATGTAGATCTGGGCTATCAGGATACAAGCATTATCCATGACTTCTCATGTGCAATATTGCCGGGCCAACGCATTGGTCTGTTAGGGCCAAACGGGGCAGGTAAGTCGACTCTAATTAAATCATTGGTTGATCAACAAACCTTGTTACGAGGCGAGCGAACGCACGGAGAGCATTTACACATTGGTTACTTTGCTCAGCATCAGCTGGAAGCGCTTGATATGAATGCGAGTCCAATTTTGCATCTACAAAGACTCACGCCATCGGCAACGGAACAAAGCATTCGTAATTTTTTAGGAGGCTTTAATTTTCGAGGTGATGATGCGACCGGCACTATTGAGAAATTCTCCGGCGGAGAAAAGGCGCGATTGGCGCTTGCAATCATTGCCTGGCAAAAACCTAATCTACTGCTTTTAGATGAGCCAACTAACCATTTGGATTTAGAGATGCGCCACGCTTTAACGCTGGCACTACAAGAGTTCTCGGGCGCCATCGTGGTGGTGTCTCACGATCGTCATTTGTTAAAGAATACAGTCGATGATTATTGGTTGGTCGCTGAAGGTAAAGTCGATACCTTTGAAGGCGATTTGCAAGACTATGAGCGTTGGTTAGAGGGATTTCATCGACAGCTTCAAGAGCCCGATAATTCTGAGTCGAATACGCTTAGTGAATCTGCTGGTGAGACCAGTGAACAGCGTAAAGAGCGAAAGCGCCAAGAAGCCGAAGCGCGCAAAAAGTTAAGTCCCTTGAAGAAACAGTTGGCCAAACTAGATGCAAGCTTAGAAACGCTACAAAGTGAGTTGTCGGCCATTGAGAATGAGTTGGCATCTCCTTCTATTTACGATGATGAAAACAAGCAGCGATTAAAAGCCTTGCTTGAAAAGCGTGGCGATCTAAGCACTGAAGTAGAAGAAATTGAACTGCAATGGTTTGATCTACAAGAACAGATCGAAGAGTTAGAAGACCGAAATTAGCAACATTAATTTTATAAGAATTTGCATTGCGTTAACAAAACTCGCATTGAGAAGATTCAGTACGCTGACATACTCAATAAGTTAATGAGCAAAACCTCGAGCAAAAATACCAACTTGCAGAGCGATGCTTTCAAATGTATTCAGGATGTATTGAATGATAAGTGCCTTGCCTATGACAAAGCAGGAACATAGCGGTTTAGTGTCGGCCAAACTGGTCGTAGATTTGCTTTGCTATTTAACTGTTCCGCTGTTAATGATTTTCGGCACGAAATCATATTTAACAGGGCACGAAACATACGGCTTAAGTCTTATTGGTTTTTCGGGTTTAGTGCTTTCTAGTTTCTTTGCCTATAAGTTCTTTGGACGCTGGCGCTTTCATCGTAATTTTCTAGCAACATCCTATACCTTTTTTTATTTCTATCTACTTATCTCTGGTGGAGAAGGCGGAACCGGTATCTACTGGCTCTATGCCTATCCACTTCTCGTGTTCTCAATTATGGGGATGCATGTTGGGACATTAGTGCTTGCCGCTATTTTAACAGCATCGGTGTTTATCCTATTTCTGCCAGGTATGTTCGGCCTAGAGTTGGTATACAACAGTAATACGAAGATGCGTTTCATTGGCTCAATGATGTTTGTCACGATCATGGCGTACACCATGGAGAGGGCTAGAGTGTCAGCTGCTTTAGCGCATTCGAAGGTGAGTAAAGCTTTAGAGGATCTAGCGAGAACAGACGAACTGACAGGATTGCTGAATCGTCGTGGCGTTTCTGAACGTATCGATAGCGAACTGATTCGTTCTCAACGAGAAGGGCAGGAATTTAGTATCGTTATCTGTGACGTTGATTACTTCAAAAAGATAAACGATCGCTTTGGCCATGATGTTGGCGATCAAGTACTGGTGCAGCTAGCAGAAAAATTGCAAGCCACAGTTCGAGGAAGTGATAGCGTCGCGCGGTGGGGCGGAGAAGAGTTTATTGTTTTACTGCCGAATACGAGTATTGAACAAGCGTATCAATTGATCGAACGGATTCGTGAATCTATTGAGCAAGAGCGATTTATGTATTCTTCGCGTCGCGTGAAGGTTTCGATTAGCTGTGGTTTAGCTTCAACTAAGTTCTCGTCAGGCTTTTCTGGGCTTCTTAAAGCGGCAGATATCAGTTTGTACGAAGCAAAAGAAGAAGGGCGAAACTGTACTCGCCCTATTATCAAAAAAGCGTCTTAAGCGGCGCTTAAGCTTTCGCCTTCGAACGCTACGCCTTCCCAGCCAAATTCGATAAAGTTTCGAATATTTTGGTGATCAGTCCCTTCTGGGTTTTCGAGCACGTCTTTTCTGTAGAAGTCTCCAAACAAATGCAGCGCGAGCTGTGCATCCAGATTCTGGCGTTGCGCGTATGCCAATAACTTACAAGAGCCCTGATTTTCGCCTAGCTTGTTTTCTTGGTTTCCTACCTTAAATGCAATAGGTGTGAATGCGTAATTTTCTTCAATCACCGCAATACTTGTTTTAAAGTCAATGGACTCAGGTGATTGGCGCAATTGTGCTAAAAACTCTTGTTCTGTCATGTTTTGATGTCTCCATATTGAATGGGCGTGGAGCTTATCAAAAGTGTGCAAATCTAAACAGTAAGTGGCGTAAAAGACGACATGGATATACGGATTAAATTCCCAACTCAATTGAGTGATATTAACGAACAAGAGTTTGATAGCTTATCTGATCCTGATCAGCCTTTTATGCGCTATGCCTTTTTAAAGGCATTGGAATTGTCTGAGTGTGTGTGCGCGAAAACTGGCTGGGAGCCTTATCATTTTTCGGTGTGGACGAAAGGTGGCCGTTTGCTTGCATTTTCCCCGGTCTATAAAAAGCGTCATTCCTACGGGGAGTATGTGTTTGATTGGGCATGGGCAGATGCCTATGCGCGCCATGGTTATAACTATTACCCGAAGTTGCTGGCGAGTATCCCTTTTACGCCTTCTGTCTCTGCACGTATTTTGTTTGACGCTACCGCAATCAAATGGGCCGAGCTGGAGTCTCTATATTCTCAAACCATAGAAAAGCACTGCCTTGATCATGACTTTAGCTCTGCGCACATATTGTTTCCAGATGCGAACCACTCTGAACATGCTTCAGAACTTTGGGGGCATCGAAAGGGGGTGCAATACCATTGGTTTAATAAAGGCTATCAAAACTTTGAGGATTTCTTAGATTGTTTAAGTTCGCGCAAACGGAAGAATATTCGTAAAGAGCGTCGCCAGTTATCTGATCAAGGTATTCACTACCAATGGATTGAGGCGAACGCTCTGAGTGAAGGTCAGTTTGAAGACTTCGTGGCCTGTTATCAGAGTACTTACCATGTCAGAGGTCAAGCGCCATACTTGAATAGAGTGTTCTTTGAACGCTTATTCCGTTCAATGCCAGAACACTGTTTGCTTTTGTTTGCGTTTGACGCTGACGAAAGAGTGATCGCTAGCGCGCTGTTTATTAAAGGTGAATCGAGCCTATATGGGCGTTATTGGGGAGCATTAACAGGCATTCCTTTGCTGCATTTTGAAGTGTGTTATTACGCAGGTATTGAGTACTGTATTGAACATGGTTTGAAGCGTTTTGATGCAGGAGCTCAAGGTGAACATAAATTACTGCGCGGATTTGAGCCGGTGACGACGCATTCTTTGCACTATATACAGCACCCTGAATTTCGCGGCGCAATTGATCGATTCTTAGATGAGGAG
Source organism: Oleiphilus sp. HI0067 (assembly GCF_001635735.1). Classification (NCBI taxonomy): domain Bacteria; kingdom Pseudomonadati; phylum Pseudomonadota; class Gammaproteobacteria; order Oceanospirillales; family Oleiphilaceae; genus Oleiphilus; species Oleiphilus sp. HI0067. The sequence continues at coordinate 5,286 of NZ_LWFI01001432.1, read as the reverse complement.
CGAGAGCATATTGAGCAGTTTAATGAGGATGCGAAACGTTGGCTGCCCTACAAAAATGTGAGCCATAGCTGAATTTTAAGCACATTTATGAAAAGGCTTTACTTGGTTAAAAAATAACATTAGAATTCGCGCCCCTAAACAAACTGCGTTAAAAACCTCTTAACGGTGGTTTTAAGCAGTTAGAACGAATTTTTAAACGTACTAATGGTAATTTGAATGCCTTCTGTAAAAGTTAAAGAAAACGAGCCATTTGATATCGCTCTTCGTCGCTTTAAGCGCTCTTGCGAAAAAGCTGGTGTATTGTCTGAAGTTCGTCGTCGCGAGCACTACGAGAAGCCAACAACTGTTCGTAAGCGTAAAGCAGCTGCAGCGGTTAAGCGTCACGCTAAGAAAGTTCAGCGTGAACAGCGTCGTTTCGAGCGTCTTTACTAAGATCAGTAAACGCTTATGTCCCAAAATGGGCTGAAGGCCAGCATTAGCTCAGCAATGAAAGACGCTATGCGCGCTAAAGAAAAAGAGCGCCTAGCAACTATTCGTCTTATCCTTGCTGAGTTCAAGCGTATAGAAGTCGACGAGCGTATCGAATTGGATGACGCACGTTGCTTAGCTGTATTAGATAAAATGCTAAAGCAGCGAAAAGACTCGTTTACGCAATACACAGATGCTGGTCGTGATGACCTTGCCGACGTGGAAGCAAAGGAAATTGAAGTGATTCAAACCTTTCTTCCTAAAGCATTATCCGAAGACGAAATTAATTCGTTACTCGAAGATGCTGTTAGCGAATCTGGCGCAGAGTCAGTTCGTGACATGGGTAAGGTTATGGCTATTCTCAAACCACAGCTACAAGGTCGAGCAGACGTTGGCGCAGTGAGTGGTCTAGTAAAAAAACGTCTATCAAGTTAATCTGCTACCGCTACATTTTTTAAGTGCCTCTACTTAAAGTTTCTCTATCGGCGGAATAATCTATGGCAGGTCAAATTCCTCAAAGCTTTATTGAAGAACTGCGCGAGCGAGTGCCGCTTGTTGATGTTGTTTCTTCAAGAATCAAGCTAAAGAAAGCTGGAACTAGCTACAAAGCCTGCTGCCCATTCCATAACGAAAATACTCCCTCTTTTAACGTCAATGCGCAGAAGAATTTCTATCATTGCTTTGGTTGTGGTGCGAGCGGTGATGCGATCTCATTCTTGCGAGAGTATGACAATCTCAATTTTGTTGAAGCAGTAGAAGAACTTGCCAAGATCGCGGGTGTTGAAGTGCCGCGAGACCAGCGTCTGCAGCAAGCATATGACGAAACGAAGCCATATTTTGAAGCTTTAGATGCCGTAGATAGGCGTTATAGAGAAGCTCTCGCTAATCATACCAGTAAAGATGTCGCACAGCGTTATATAAAAATGCGCGGTTTAAGTGATGAGGTGATTGAGCGTTTTGGTATCGGTTATGCGCCAGCTGAACGAGATTTTGTTGGAGGTCAGGCGGGAGACCGGCAGCTTGCTAAGCTCGTTGAAATGAAATTGGTCTCGCAAAAGTATGAGCGACCTTTTGATCTGTTTCAGAACCGTTTGATGTTTCCTATTCGGAACATGCGTGGCAAGACTGTTGGTTTTGGTGGAAGAACCTTAGGCGACGATAAAGCAAAGTACATCAACTCTCCCGAGTCTCGTGTTTTTCACAAAAGTAACGAGATTTATGGGCTGTTCGAAGCATCTAGAGCCCTTAGAAGTATTGAAAAGCTTCTTGTTGTTGAGGGTTACATGGATGTGGTTTCTCTTGCTCAGCACGGGATTGATTATGCTGTAGCAACTTTGGGAACTGCGACTAACGCAGAAAACTTAGGTCAGCTATTACGTCGCTGCAAAAAACTGATTTTCTGTTTTGATGGTGATGCTGCGGGTATGAGAGCTGCTCAAAAGGCGATGGATAATTTGCTGCCGATGTATGAAAACGGCATGCAATTTAGCTTTTTAATTCTCCCTCAGGGAGAAGATCCTGACACCTTAATTCGCGAAGAGGGTGCGGATAATTTTGAGAAACGTATCGAGCGAGCTTTACCGCTTTCTGAGTTCTTTTTTCAGGTTCACACGCAGGGCTTAAATCTTGATTTGCCAGAAGATCGGGGCGTTCTTCGTAGCAGAGTGCAAGAGATCTTAAATGATTTACCTAAGAGTGCATTAAAGTCGGGCTTGTGGGACCGTCTTAAAGAGCTAACTAGTCCGCGTAAGAAGTTTTCTGAGCCGGGGCGTCAAGTGACACGTGAGAGCTCCGAGATTCGTGTAATTCGTACTAAAGATATCGCGATTTGTTTAGGACTATACTTCGCTCCAGAAAGACATCAGGCACTCAATGATTTAGACATTACCTTCCAGTCTGAAACAGCGGCGATGTTTGTTGGGTTCATAACCAAGTTTAAGATCATGTCGCAGCAAGATTTGATGTATCAACTTGCCGTTGATCAGCAAGGTTATCGCGAGCGATTTTTTGATTTGTTTTCGGGGATTGAAGCGATTCCAGAGCCTGATATCGCGATTGAAGAATTAGATTTCATAATAAAACGCGCAATCGAACAAAAAAAACGTGTTGATGCGCTGCGAGCAGCTAAGCTTATAACATCACCCGATCAACTAACCGACGAAGAGCGCAGCCAAGCTCAAGCAGTAACCACTCGAATATCTGAGCGTCTTTAATTGTTAATAAGCTTGATTTCTGTGTTTATGATCGCACTTTTCCTTTGTGGGTGATTAATTATTCCGTATAATGGCCGACTATTTTTTAATCGGCCACCAGACAATAGGGTGAACATGCCAACAGATTCACAACAGTCGCGTTTAAAAGTACTGATTGCTCGCGGTAAAGAGCAAGGGTATTTGACTTACTCTGAAGTAAACGACCACTTACCTGAAGATATTGCTGATCCGGATCAGGTTGAAGACATTATCCGCATGATCAATGACATGGGGATTCAGGTAGTAGAAACAGCGCCAGATTCCGACTCTCTTCTTATGTCCGACGGCGACTCTACTGATGAAGTAGCTGCCGCGGAAGCCGCCGCAGCACTTGCAGCAGTAGAAACAGAAGCTGGACGAACCACTGACCCTGTTCGCATGTACATGCGTGAAATGGGTACTGTAGAACTTCTTACGCGTGACGGCGAAATTCGTATCGCGAAACGTATTGAAGAAGGCTTACGTGATGTGATGGCATCACTTGCGCATTTCCCCGGTTCGGTTGCTTCTATTGTCGCTTTGTATGATCAAATCGTAGAAGACGAAGGTCGTCTTACAGATGTATTAACTGGCTATCTTGATCCAGAAGCGGAAGCGAATATTCCTGTTCCTGTAAATCCTACCGAAGCGAAAGAAAATTCTGATGATTCGGACGATGAAGAGGAAGAAACAGATAACGGTCCAGATCCAGAAGAAGCGCGAGAGCGTTTTGAAGCGATCCGTGTTCAGTTAGACAAAGCGCTTCGTACTGAAGAGAAGCATGGCCGTGCAAGCAAAGAAACAATCAAAGAGCTTAACGAGTTAGGTGAGCTGTTTGCACCTCTTAAGCTGAATGCTAAACAGTTCGATTACTTGGTAGCTTCTGTTCGTTCAGCGAACGATGTGGTTCGTGTGAATGAGCGTAATGTCTTGTCGATTTGCTCTCGCGAGTGCGGCATGGATCGCAAAGAGTTCATTAAACGTTTCCCTGGTAATGAAGCGAATTTAAACTGGGTGAACGAACTTCTCGAAGAGAAGCATGCCGCTTCTGCCAAACTTGATTTGTACAAAGATGAAATCGTACGTTCGCAACGTAAGATTGCATTTATTGCAGAAGAAGTTGGATTGACGGTCGCGCAGTTGAAAGACGTGAACCGTCGTATTTCAATCGGTGAAGCGAAGGCGCGTCGTGCCAAGAAAGAAATGGTCGAGGCGAACTTGCGTCTTGTTATCTCGATTGCGAAAAAATACACCAACCGTGGTTTGCAGTTCCTTGATCTGATTCAGGAAGGCAACATTGGTTTGATGAAAGCCGTAGATAAGTTTGAGTATCGTCGCGGTTATAAGTTTTCTACTTACGCAACTTGGTGGATTCGTCAGGCGATTACGCGTTCTATTGCAGACCAAGCGCGTACAATCCGTATTCCAGTGCACATGATCGAAACGATCAACAAGTTGAATCGTATTTCTCGTCAGATGTTGCAAGAAATGGGCCGTGAACCAACGCCTGAAGAGCTTGGTGAACGCATGGATATGCCGGAAGAGAAGGTACGTAAAGTACTCAAGATCGCTAAAGAGCCAATCTCTATGGAAACACCAATCGGTGACGATGAAGATTCGCATCTTGGTGATTTTATCGAAGATACTATGGCTGAATCTCCAGTGGATACAGCAACAGGTGAAGGTCTTAAAGAAGCAACACGTAGTGTTCTTTCTGGTTTGACTGCACGTGAAGCGAAAGTACTTCGTATGCGTTTTGGTATTGAAATGAATACGGACCACACTTTGGAAGAAGTTGGTAAGCAGTTTGATGTAACGCGTGAGCGTATTCGTCAGATAGAAGCCAAAGCGTTGCGTAAATTACGCCACCCAACGCGCTCTGATCATTTACGCAGCTTCTTAGACGAATAATCGTCTAGCAAAGTTTAAAGGGGCGCATTATAATGCGCCCCTTCTTCATTTAAGGCTCTCTTAGATGAAGAGATCCCCTTCGCTCATTTTCGAAAGAGCAAAGCAAGAATGGGCCTTTAGCTCAGTTGGTTAGAGCACCCGACTCATAATCGGTAGGTCCCCAGTTCAAGTCTGGGAAGGCCCACCATTTTTGCTTGAATTTTACCTCTTATGGTCTTCTAGGTTACCAAATTTGGCCATATGCCTTAGCTCACCTAGCATTGATTCCCTGACTTGGAGTCCGTGAACAAAAAACGTTGTTAACAAAGTTTGAAAGGTCATAGTCTCAAGATAGACAGAAGCGGCTGTTAGTGCTTCGCAGTTCACGATGCCCGCTTCGAAGAAGATTGCAGACCTTAACGCTTTGACCGCACCTGCTTCGAGAGGTCGAGTTGTGTTGGTTCAAATTATATCTACAGGTCGCCTGTGATAACCGCACGAGGGGCGGGTATCATTGCTTATTCTTATAAAGCTCTGATTTTAAAGGGGTAATGAATTAGCAAATGCGTATTCAATACGCATTTGCTAAAGAGTGTGCGCAATTTGAAAAAACGGAAGTCTCATAAGTCTATGATTATTAATGAATTGATCGTTCCGAAGGTGTTAACCTAATTGAAAAGTGATACCCGTATCGGGT
>NZ_LWFI01001431.1:0-2130 GCF_001635735.1 Oleiphilus sp. HI0067 | reverse complement strand
TTCAGTTGATGTGAGGTCGGATAAAGACAAATACTGATCAAGGCTTTCTTGGAACTTCTGCTGAATGGCATACCCCGCCGGACAACTCGTTTCAAATGCATTTAGACCCTTGTGGTACCAGTTAAACCAAGCTTCGCGCTGACTTCCATACAAGTACGGCACATGAATCTGTACATCACGAACCTGACCAATTCGATCGAGTCGGCCAATTCTCTGTTCGAGCAAATCTGGGTTCTCGGGCAAATCAAGCAAGACCAGATTGCTCGCGAATTGGAAGTTACGCCCTTCACTACCGATCTCAGAACAGATTAGCGCCTGAGCGCCTTCTTCTTTATCTGCAAAGTACGCGGCGGCACGATCTCGCTCGATAATGCTCAGTCCCTCATAAAATGCTGAAGTTCTAAAACCTTGTCGTAAGCGCACATACTCTTCCACCATCAAGGCGCGATTCGCGTTCGAACAAATCACAAGAACTTTCTCGTCACGATTCGCTTCGAGAAACTCACACAACCATTTTACTTCTGGATCATTAGCGATCGAATCGGAGTCTGGCTCATACGCAGCAACAAGCTCATAAGGCCGCANAATACGCTGAGGAAAGCCTTCAACCGCATCACGCGTATTACGAAACAGAACGCGCCCCGTACCATGCAGATCGAGCAATTCATTAATGAGCTGCGGAACAAGTTCTTCAGCGGGCAGAGACCAATCAAAATCTTCAGGCGAGGCAATCAAACGACTCAGGTCTGATTTAAGGCTGGCATCAACCGGCGCATCATCGGTTTGGCTTTGTAGCTGCTTCACTAACTCTGAAATTTCGCCATAATGCTTTTCTTGTTCCTTGAAGGCTTCAAGGTCATGAAAACGATCAGGATCAAGCAAACGTAAGCGTGCAAAGTGACTTTCCAAACCTGCTTGTTCAGGTGTCGCAGTCAGAAGTAACACGCCTCGACTAATCTTCGATAGCTCTTCAACACACAAGTATTCATCACTCGCTTTCTCGGCACTCCATTCAAGATGATGTGCCTCATCGACGACAAACAAATCCCAATCAGCTTCGCTAGCGAGCGCGGAAAGAGCAGGATCTTGGCTAAGTGTTGCAATATCGCATAATACTAGTTGCTCTTCTTCAAAAGGATTCTCGACGCCCTCTTCAATCAACGCATCACAACGAGCATGATCAAAAATAGAAAAACGCAGATTGAATCGGCGCAGCATTTCAACAAGCCACTGATGAATCAGTGTCGATGGCACACAAATCAATACGCGAGAACTTAAACCGCGTTGTAGTTGGGTATGAATAATCATGCCTGCCTCAATGGTTTTACCGAGGCCAACCTCATCTGCTAACAAGACACGTGGTGCAAAACGTTGTGCGACATTTTTTGCAATGTACACCTGATGAGAAAGCAAGCTCGTGCGTGAACCAAGCAAGCCTTTAACGCCACTCAGTTGAAGGGCATGATTATGTTGCAAGGTTTCATAACGCAAACGAAATGCGCGATTACGATCGAAGTGCCCATTGGTTAATCGCTGCAATGGATTCGTAAACTGGATAAAACAATTCAGCTCAACTTCGCTAATACGTTGTTTTGTCGAGGCATCACTGGAAACATGATAAAAGACAAGATCATCAATTAGATCGACATCTTTGATCACATAGAGTTGATCATCATGATCACGAACTTCATCTCCCACTTTGTAAATCACCCGAGAAATAGGCGCTTGGTCTGTCGCATAAGTACGAATTTCATCGGCCGCAGGAAAGGTGATCAGGATTCTCCGCCCTTCGATTTCAGAGATCATTCCTAAACCTAATTTCGGTTCGGTTTGGCTAACCCACCGTTGGCCAACTTTATACGTCATTCTTTACCCCTAGCATAAAAACATGATGCTCGATGCATCTTAAGCGGCGCGCATTCTAGCACTCTTGGCCATCCACTCAAGCACCCTGCAATGAATACTTTAAATCGGACAATCTTTGCTAATTTTAAGTCAAGCTGAAGTGTAGTCGTTGTATGTTAAGGCGCTAGTGTTCTAAAAATATATTTGTTGCAAAGTAGGTAAATACCGATGGAATATCTTCCCTGCGTCAAACGCCTAATTGGACTATGGATGCTGTCGTTATCA
>NZ_LWFI01001430.1:0-603 GCF_001635735.1 Oleiphilus sp. HI0067 | reverse complement strand
TTGCGGGCCAAAAATTGAATGGACTTAGACCTAAGGTCTGTAATGCGCCTGCTACAAAAATAGCAAGCGAGCAGAGAAGTGTTGCTCGCATTTTTGACTCGCTAGCGCTTCAGCGCGCTTTTATTTATTTTTCGAATTTTAAAAGACGTACTGTGCGGCTATCCGCGTTTAATACGGTGACTTTGAATCCTTCGAACAGCGTTTCGTCCCCCCGATTTGGAAGGCAGCCGAAGCTTTTGATGACGCAGCCGCCGATGGTATCGAATTCATCATCAGGAATAAATGTGCCGAAGTGGTCGTTGAACTCTTCCACTGATGTGAGTGCTTTAACCGTCGACTCTGAATCGCTTAGAAGCTTAATATTCGCTTCCTCTTCGATATCGTGCTCATCTTCAATTTCGCCAACAATCTGTTCAAGAACATCTTCGATGGTTACTAAGCCCGACGTGACACCATACTCGTCAATGACGATAGCCATGTGAATACGTTTTTTCTTAAAGTCTTTTAGTAGCTCGTTTAAGCGTTTGCTCTCTGGAATTTTAGAAGCAGGTCGAATCAGCTCTTGGATGTCCTGACGCTTGAGTTCACCCTTAAGTGCGAGCG
>NZ_LWFI01001429.1:0-731 GCF_001635735.1 Oleiphilus sp. HI0067 | reverse complement strand
TGGGTAGAAAAATATCAGTCGATTCAGCAAGCCTTATGAACAAAGGTTTAGAGTTGATTGAAGCTTGTTGGTTGTTTGATGTTTCAAGTGCCGATATTGAGGTTGTTGTGCATCCTCAAAGCATTGTTCACTCTATGGTTCGTTATGGAGATGGTTCTGTATTGGCGCAAATGGGAGAGCCGGATATGCGTACGCCTATCTCGTATGGTTTGAGTTGGCCTCATAGAATTGAGTGCGGTGTTAAGCCTTTAGACTTAACTGAAATTGCAACGCTGCATTTTGAAAAGCCAAATAGCGATTTGTTCCCATGTTTGAATCTGGCTCGCGAAGCGTTTGACGCCGGTGGATATGCCTCTGCTTATTTAAATGCTGCGAACGAAGTCGCAGTTGATGCATTTCTTAAAGGTAAGGTCAGGTTTGTCGATATTCCTGATATTATCGCCAATGCAATGAGTCGTGCACCAAAGACTGAGGTCGGTACGATTACTGATATTTTCTCAGCAGATAAAGATGCTCGTTCTCTTGCTGAATCTTTCATCGAAACACAAGCGTTAGTTTAACAGTTGCCATGGAATTCTTAGAGTCAGTCATTTCGTTAATTATTACCCTCGGTATTTTGGTGACCGTCCATGAGTACGGTCATTTTTGGGTGGCAAGACGATGTGGTGTTAAGGTCCTACGATTTTCCGTAGGTTTTGGTAAGCCGATTTTTAGTTGGCATGACAAGTTGG
>NZ_LWFI01001428.1:0-426 GCF_001635735.1 Oleiphilus sp. HI0067 | reverse complement strand
TGACGCCCAAATCGCTCAACAAATCTGTTGGAGATATCATGGAGGGCGCGGTCGTAATTCCTGGGCGGGTTAAGGTTGGCGGTAGAAAAGTTGCTGAAGAAAGTGGGAGCTACGGCGCTGATTCCGGCTCTAAACTGAAGTCAATTAAGGCGTTAGAGGACGAAATGTACGCCGCCGCGAAGGCCTTAGATTTTGAGCGTGCGGCAGCCCTAAGAGACCGTATTAGTGAGCTTAAACATAACTAGTATTGTGCAAAGCGGACAATTTTTTGACTATTTTATGCACATTCATGATTTTCGTGTTTAGCTTTTGATCTTTTAACGTTAAAAGCTATGTTTAAAAAATAATCGTACGTAAGTTGTTGTTTTTAAACAATTAAAATAATTGGTTAAAAAATGATCAATTTGATATGGTTCGCATTATTAC
>NZ_LWFI01001427.1:0-806 GCF_001635735.1 Oleiphilus sp. HI0067 | reverse complement strand
GTACCACCAAGATCAGAACTATCAGTACGTTGTTCGACACTTCCGCTCTGGTCTTGCCATTCAGTGATCAAACCAACCACTGGATTAGCACTTTCTGAATCAAACTCCGTACTGTTTGCGCCTTCTAAACCTGCAACATGGCGCGCATATTCAATAACTGCCACTTGCATACCCAAGCAGATACCTAAATAAGGCACCTTATTTTCACGCGCATATTTAACCGTTTGGATCTTTCCTTCTACACCACGATTTCCGAAACCACCCGGCACCAGAATCGCATCGACATCTTCGATCTGCCCAGTTCCGTTATCGATAATAGTTTCAGAGTCTACGTAGCGAATATTAACCTTCGTGCGATTACGTAAGCCTGCATGCTTGAGCGCCTCAATCAAAGACTTATAAGCATCCAAAAGCTCCATGTACTTACCGACCATCGCAATCGTAACTTCTTGCTCTGGGTTCGCTTCTGCTTCAACAACACCATCCCACTCACTTAAATCAGCAGGAGCAGCATCAATATTAAAGCGCTCGCAAATAATGTTATCTAAACCTTGTTCGTGCAGCATTCTCGGAATGAGATAGATGCTGCTTGCGTCTCGCAAAGGAATAACCGCGCGCTCTTCAACATTCGTGAACAAAGCAATTTTGCGGCGAGATGATGCATCAATTTCATGATCAGAACGACATACCAGAATATCGGGTTGAATACCGATAGAACGCATTTCTTTTACAGAGTGCTGCGTCGGTTTTGTCTTAGTTTCTCCCGCAGTCGCGATATAAGGCACTAAGGTCAAATGCATAAACAT
>NZ_LWFI01001426.1:0-916 GCF_001635735.1 Oleiphilus sp. HI0067 | reverse complement strand
CAACAAACTGGAGCTTAAGCTGGCGAGACAGTAACGCGAGCAAATCCGTTTCAGATATAAACTGTTTTTCAATTAGGATTTTGCCGAGCCTAACGCCTGATTTTTTCTGACTCGCGAGTGCTTGATCAAGGTGATCCTGGGAGATAAATCCCTCTTGAATCAGTAACTCACCTAATGGCTGCTTTCTTTTATCTAGCATGACTAGGCTCCTTGACTGTTAGCCAACGAGGCTCAGTGTTAATCACCGCCAACTCAAAATTTAAGGCGCCTGAATCTGTTTGCGACTGCCAATCTAATACCTGTAAGTCCAAGTAAGACTTGTTCTCAACATAAGTCATAACACGTGCTAAATCAGACTGACTTGCATCTGCCGAGATACGGAAACGATGCTGATAGAACTCAACGTCAGATGCCGGTGCTTCAAATAAAAACTGAGAGCCTAGATACTGAACCTTTTGAACTTCATTCAATAACTCGCCGATGACCTGGCTAAGTATTTGACTACCCGGCGGTGCTTGAAGCAAAGAATTCGCAAGTTCTGTGGTTTTTGAATTATCAGATAAGGAAGAGGCCTCAGTTTGAGGCAGTTCGATATTGAACACCTGTGGCGCACTCTTGTGAGGCACCACAAAAGACACATAAGCAAGAATCAAAACCGCCAACAACGCAAAAGTCGTTAGTATCCGTTCGCGCAGGGTAAGCGTATTGAAGTTATTCATACGTAACTCCTGCGGCTATATTCAGCTTAATCGATGCATTCCATGCGTCAGAACGCTTTTCAATCGCGAACCCTGCCAAGGTAATAGTGCTCTCGGTGTTAACAGTCTGAGCAAGCCATTCAACCATAGGTGCTTGGCTATTAGCTTGTAACGACAGTTCTATTGATTGCGTATTAGCGCTAAACAATATCGTATCA
>NZ_LWFI01001425.1:0-788 GCF_001635735.1 Oleiphilus sp. HI0067 | reverse complement strand
CAAACTACCTTCGCGAATGGAGCGAGGGATACGTGACAAGCCTTCTTCCGTTGCGACGATGACGACTGGTAGCGTTAGAATCGCGAGTGTAATCGATGCCCATAGTAGACCACCGGTACCGAATGTTGGTGACGGCAATGCTTCTGGGAAGAACGCTTTATCCACGCCGGAACCGACAAAGTAGATAAAGAAGCCAAGACCAAATACACCGTAAACAATTGAAGGAACACCGGCGAGGTTATTTACCGCAATACGTATGATACGTGTCATCGTACCTTGGTGGGCATATTCACGTAGATAAACTGCTGCGATTACGCCAAATGGTGTCACGATGATCGACATGATAATGACCATCAAAACCGTACCGAAAATAGCAGGGAAGATACCCCCTTCGGTATTGGCTTCACGTGGTTCGTCACTGATGAACTCGTAGAGTTTTGCAATGTAGAAAACGATCTTATCGCCAATACTCATCGCGTTCGGCTGGAAGGCATGAACGATCTTCGCAAGATCAACCGTGATTTGCGTGCCGTCCATACTTTGTACACGAACTTTGTCGCGGTTTATTCGGCCATAAAGCTCGATAAGACGGCCCTGTAAGCCATCGTATTCAGCATTTAATGCTGCTCGCTCAGCTTCAATATCAGCAAGTGCTTGCGATGTTAAACGATCTTCCAATTCCAACTTGCGCTGCTGAAGTCGAAGACGTTCGATACCCGCATTGATAGAACCAATGTCACTCTTCTCAATATCATGAATTTGAGAATAAATATCCAAAGCTCTATCTA
>NZ_LWFI01001424.1:0-1176 GCF_001635735.1 Oleiphilus sp. HI0067 | reverse complement strand
TCTCCTTCTAAGGAACGAACGGAAAAACGCTCTTTTGACTCAAAGCGAGATACATGCCGATCAGATATCAGAAGCAATATCACTGGCTTTTCTTCTAAGGCATTGAGCTCAACATAAACGCCTGCCTTATCTTGGTTAGCAAGTGCCAAGGATTGCGCCCTAGCAATATATTGATTCAAGACCTGAGTATACGAGTAGGTATGAAATAAACTTGGAGAAAAAGAGCGAACAGAGAGCCAGACAAGGCTCGATAGAATAAGAATGACGGCAATAAGTTCTACTAAGGTAAATCCTCGTTGCCGCGCACGATTCGCTTTAAAACTAGCCACAACCAGTGGCGACAACATTCACGCCATAACTAACGCGAATTGGAGCAGTGTTATCAAGATCAGCTTTCGCCGCTGTGTAATCAACATAACAATCTTTTTGAAGCTCTAGACGCAAGACATCACCACCTCGAGCACCCTCGCTTTGAACAATAAAGTCTTTGTTTTGTTCAACACCCGCAGCAATAGCAATGCCGGCTATATTAGCCGTCGGATATCCGTTCACCATGGTAATACGAGCACCATCCAATGTGACGGCTTCGCCTAAGCTTGCACCTTTCACTAATTGCTCCGCATGAGCAATTGCTGCTGCAGATTTGATGGCACCTGCGACACCGGCAAGCGAAGCCTCACGCGCTTCTTTTCCAAGATCTGCAAATCGTGGAATTGCAAAGGCAGACAAAATACCTAAGATGACAATAACCATCACTAATTCAATAAGGGTAAAACCGCGCGACTGACGTGCACGCATTAGACTGTACTTCTGCATAATTCGATATTCGTTAATTTGTTATTATTAACTATAGACGGACTAGGCTTATTGACTAGCGCCGACCTTATTTTTCTCGTTCCGATGTGACCAAGCTCAACACTTGCATGCGTTGATTCGCATCATCTTGCATAGCATGGTGGTAATCGCGAGCGACTTCATGAAAATCCGCGTATTTCGCGACAGCATTTACTGCCAGCAAACTTGCGATCACTACACTCGACACCAGCACCCAAGATCGGCCTGATTTTCGATACCCTTTCTGATTTACATCCGTCCCTAGTTGTCCAATCGTTTTTTTCATTGGCTTGTTGCCTTTATTTTATATGATTAGAAACTTACTCAATGCGCGTTAGCGTA
>NZ_LWFI01001423.1:0-824 GCF_001635735.1 Oleiphilus sp. HI0067 | reverse complement strand
TGCCCTGAAAATCGTCTTGAGCATTTTGTTGATTCATTCCAGCGCGAATTCGCTGACATGTACCCAACGCTCAAGCACAACGAAGATTTCTCAGCAGTGATCAATGAGCGCCAATATCAGCGCCTTCAAAACTACATCAAAGATGCTGAAGCAAAAGGTGCGACTGTCATTGCTTGTAATAATGCTGGCGAAGATATGGCTAGTGGTACGCGTAAAATGCCGATTTACTTAGTACTAAATCCAACGCCAGACATGCTCTGCATGCAAGACGAGATCTTTGGCCCTGTATTGCCAGTACTTACTACAAAATCTATTGAAGAAGCGATTGATATTGTCAACGATCGTCCATCACCATTAGCCTTGTACTACTTTGGCCATGACAAAGATGAGCAACGTTTTGTCTTAGATCATGTTCGATCTGGTGGCGTGTGCTTGAACGACACTTTGTCTCACTTTGCGCAAGAAGATCTTCACTTCGGTGGCGTTGGTGAATCAGGAATGGGTGCTTATCATGGCGAAGATGGTTTTGCGACCTTCTCCCACAAAAAGCCTATTTTTACGAAAGGTATTTTGAACAGTACGAAATTCGCCTACCCGCCATATGGCACAGCCATTCATAAGGCAATTTTCTCTCTATTTATGCGCTAAGCGCTCTACTGACAAAGGCACCTCTCGGGTGCCTTTGTTTTATACCCCTTCTATAATCTCTGCATTGTTTCGAATAAAAGATTTGTTTAATATTCGCTCTTTGCATTGTGCGTTCAAGACTTATACAAACCTGCTTCGAATCTAATTGAGACATTAATATGACGACGGTTATTTAC
>NZ_LWFI01001422.1:0-760 GCF_001635735.1 Oleiphilus sp. HI0067 | reverse complement strand
TCCATACCTACTTCAATTCCTAATCCACCAAAAGAGCCAGAAGTGTTTTGCTTCAGGTCGTCGTATGCGACAGGCTCTAGATAAGAAGAGTGTGGGTCTAGACCGTTTAGCATTCCCCGAATGGCGTGCTTGATGAGCGTCTGGTCATCAATTTCCTCGACATAAGCAGCTTTGATCTTTCCGAATACGTCAGCGAATTTTCTGAGATCATTCAGTGGGAGCGGGTCTGGTTGAGCATTCTCAGAATTGTCGTCTTTAGCAACAGCTTCAGAGGGGGTTCCAGATTCAGTGTTCGTTGTATTTTCAGGACTAGAGGTATCGTCTGCGAATGATACAGCGCTGTATGCTGTAATCGTGATTATTAAAGCTCTGAGTAAATTCAAATTCATTCCTGACTTCCTGATGTTATTTGCTTAGCCACTTACGTGGATCTTGCGGCTTACCGTTCTTTCGTATTTCGAAGTATAAACTAGGGCGCTCTCGACCACCGCTATTGCCTGCATGCGCGATAACTTCGCCTGGGTTAACCCAGTCACCTACGCTTCGATGCAAGCTCTTATTGTTTCCATAAAGGCTTAGATAGTTATCGCCGTGATCTAAAATAATGAGCAGGCCGAAGCCTCTTAACCAGTCTGAGAATACGACACGTCCGTAATGGACGGATTTTACTCCAGCATCTTCTTTTGCTTGAATTCGTATGCCATTAGATCGTAACTTACCTTGTGCTAGGCGAGTCCCAAAACGCTCTAGGACTCTACCA
>NZ_LWFI01001421.1:0-20427 GCF_001635735.1 Oleiphilus sp. HI0067 | reverse complement strand
AGGAGCCTTTTTTACTTAAGTTGTATGTTATAAAAATCGTGATAATTATTTTTTGTGCGACTCAACAAGAAAAAATTTTGAAAAGGAATTAATTGATCGGATTGCGTTATCGGAGTCTGGTTGTTCCGTCCATCAGCGAAAAAAATACTTGAAGGCCTCGGTCAGTTTGTGAAAAAAATCGTATTTATTCTTCCAAATTTAAATAGTGGTGGGGCAGAAAGGGTAGCAATTAACTTTTTGGCTGAACTTGAAAGGTACGGGGCCGATCTGACACTCCTTTTGCTACAGCCGGTTGGTACCCTAAGGCAATTAGTGCCGCCGTGTGTCAAAGTTAAGGTGCTGGATGTTGTGAAGGTAAGAGATTCTATTCCTGCTGTGTACTCCGAACTTAATCAGATAAAGCCTGACGTTGTTTACACGACTCATTCGAGGATCACTCCAGTAATAGGTTCAGTTAAGTGGTTTTCCCGTCTTACCTTTACTTATATTGCGCGCGTGCCTAATAACCCAATCAAAGAGTTGGCGCATGGCGTGTATGGTCGATTAAGGTCGAGAATTTTCGGCTGGGGATACAGGCGAGCGGACATTGTGATCGCTCAAACCTCTGAAATGAGAGAAGCCTGCGTACAACTTTATGGTTTAAGTGAGGGGCGGGTTTGCGTTATACATAACTCGCTTAATACGGCCAATATACACCGTTGTTTAGAGGGAACGGTTTCACCATTCGACCAAGGTGAGCTCCCAATTGTCGCGCTTGGCCGTTTAGCACCCCAAAAGAATTTTTGTTTGTTAGTCCACGCTTTCCACAAAATATCTAACGAAAATTCTAGTGTGAAGTTATATATCTTGGGGGATGATCATGGTCAAAAACAGGAAATAGAAAGGTTAGTCACCGATTTCAAACTTGATGACCGAGTGGTTCTTTTGGGTTTAGTCTCTAACCCTTACCCTTTCATTGCGAACGCGCGCGTTTTCGCAATGAGCTCCGATTACGAAGGCTTTCCAAATGCGTTGTTAGAGAGTTACTACTTAAATACACCCATTGCAACCACTAAAAACTGCGATGTAATAGAGCAATTGGTAACAGATGGGAAAAATGGGTATCTGGCGGAAGTAGGGGATGTAGACGGTTTGGCTCTAGCTATAAAAAATTCCTTACAACTAGACCGTCAAAAAATTCATAACTCTTTAGGTGTTTTGGATACGGAAATTTCAGATTTGTTTTTCAGTGAGTCTAGTAAATGAGTTTGTTGATAATTGGGCCGCGGCTTCACAAGAATGGCCAAACAGGTGGTGTCGTTGTTTTAATGGAAAATACGTTGGCTTCATTGCAGTCCCGCGGTCTAACCATTGATGTTATTGACTCAAATAAACGTAATTATTATTTTCGCTGGCTAGGTTATATATCCATCCTGTTTGCTTGCACTAGAAAAATTCCAAAGGCCGATAAGGTAATGCTGCATGGCACAGCATTTGATTACCTTTTCATAGCACCGTTTGTTGTTTTTATTGGAAGATTGCTGAAGAAAAAGGTTGGTTTAGCTAAGTTTGCAGGCAACTATGATCTCGTGTATCAACGTTATTCTTGGTTAACAAAGAAGGTTGCTGACTGGACTTTACGGCACGCATCTATACTGTTTTGGGAAACACAATATCTGGTTGAGTTTTTTAAACCGATTAATTCGTGCTCTTATTGGCTACCTAACATGAGAAAAACAAATACTAAGCCATTAGCTACTCGAGAATTCCAAAAGCGTTTCGTTTTTCTTGGGCACGTTAATCGAGAGAAAGGTGTGCTAGATATCAAGAGTGTCGCTGATGAACTGGGTTCTGATTATTCATTCGACTTGTATGGAAGGGCGGAGGATGATGACCTTGTTGCGCGTTTAAAGAACAATAGTATTTCTTATAAAGGAGAGATAGCAGCTGAGCGCGTTGTTGAGGTAATTGATGATTATGATGTTTTGCTTTTCCCAAGTCGAAGGGAGGGGGAAGGTTATCCAGGTGTTGTAATTGAAGCTTTCTCTCGAGGCGTGCCTACTATCGCTTATGAGCTAAGAGGTTTGAAGGAAATGATTCGGGATAATTCTAATGGTCTGTTAGTTCCGGTTGCTGATGTTTCAGCACTTAAAGCTGCGATCGAAAGTTTGGATCGGAGTCGATATCAGTCTTTGTCAAAAAAAGCATATGAGTCGTTCTCCCTTTATGATGAGGACAATGTTATTGATTTCTACTTACAGGTTTTGAATGATAGTTAGCCTTTCTCAGCTAAAAAAGTATTATACGGGCTCTCCCTATTGGGTTAAAAAACTATACTCAAGCCTGCCCTGGTCCATTCGCATGGGGAAAGACTATAGGGGGGCATACAGTTTTCTAGCGAACTCTGAACATTATTCTCCTGAGCAATGGCGTGTTTACCAGACTCACAAGCTGAAAGAATTACTTGTTCACTGTGAGGCAACCGTACCTTATTACAAAGCGCTGTTTTTAGATAAGGGAATAGACGTAAATGCTTCAAATATCTGGTTAGAGTTTGAAAAAATTCCATTGTTGGATAAGCAGACAGTTCTTTCTGATATAGACGCATTTTTATCCAACAAGTTCCGAAAGAAATCTTTATATTCCGCAACTACCGGTGGCACCACTGGCAAACCCATGCAGATTTTTTATGACTCTGTTAGTTATAAAAAAGAGTGGGCCTTTAAAATATATGCGTGGAATAAAGCGATTGGCTATCAGCCGTCGTCAAGAAAAGCCACTTTTCGTGGAGTAGCAAACGGAAACGCGTTATGGGTCGAAAACCCTATCTATAACGAGATTCGTTTTTCACCATTTCATATGGTTGACGAGAGCCTAAAAGACATCGTCGACAAGCTCGTCGTATATAAACCAAAGTTTGTGCATGGTTATCCTTCGGCTATCGCTGCCTTGTCGAGTTATTTAGTAGAAAATAACTTAAAAATCGCATCGGTTAGGGCCGTCATGTGTATATCGGAAAATATACTTGATGGGCAGAGACGATTGGTACAGGAGGCTTTCGGGTGTGAACCATACAGCTTCTATGGCCATAGTGAACGAGCTGTGTTTGCCTCTATGAAAGAAGATCTAACTGAATACCATAGCCATCCAGCTTATGGGGTTTGTGAGTTGGTAGATGATCATGGGGCTGTAATTAAAGATTGCGGGTTGCGTGGTGAGCTTGTTGGTACAGGGTTTATTAACTCGGCAATGCCTCTTTTGAGATACCGTACTGGTGATTATTGCATGTGGTCTAATGTTAACTGCGATAATGCAGGTTACGGAACGTTTCCTGAAGTAGAAGGACGGTGGAAACAAGAGTTTGTTGAGGGGAGGGATGGTAAGCGAGTTTCCTTAACTGCGCTAAATATGCACGAGGATATTTATGCCCATATTGATGCCATGCAATATGTCGTTGGTGAGCCGGGGCTAGTTGATCTAAACATTATTCCCGCAGTTTCATATGACCAGGGCGTTGAGGAAAAAATATTGGCAGAGTACCGCGAGAAGCTAGGCGGCACTTTTACAGTGCGAGTTAGTTTAGTTGACTCGCTCATTAAGACTAAAATTGGAAAGTGCCCTTTGATGGTTAAGTCGCAGATCGACAGGATTAGCAATTGAAAAAAGTTTTTATTATAGGAGTGGGCCGCTCGGGAACATCTTTACTTCAGAGCATGCTAGCTAGTCATTCAGAAGTCACTTTTGTTCCTGAGACCAGCATGTTGCGACGTTTCGTTTTTGGAGGGAAGCTTGGAAAGGCTGAAGATATTGCGGTCAATCAAGAGCTACTTTGGTCGGATGAGAAGGTCAAGCGACTAGGATTGTCGGAGGGTGATTTTGATGAGGGGCTTAAACCCGCACAGCTTTATGAACAAATTATTACTAAGGGTGTCAGTACACTCTATGTTGGTGATAAAGACCCTAAGCTAATAGAGTATTTGCCTTTGTTAGTCGCAACCTTTCCCGAGAGTGTGATCGTTCATATTAAAAGAGATCCTAGAGACGTATTGGCCTCCAAGAAAAAAGCGGATTGGTCTAAATCAAGGCCATCTTCGATGCATATTGCTGCTGGTTATGCGCAGGAAAAGGCTTTCCAGTCTTTTAAAATGCGCTCAGGATTTAAAAATATCGTAGAAGTCGTATACGAAGATCTAATATCTGACCCAGAGTCTGTCTTGAGAGAAGTATGTGCCCAGATGGAAATCACGTTTGAGAGAAGGATGCTGAATTTTGGAGCAGCTTCCGAGAAGCTCGTTTCGCAAGAGGAAATGCAATGGAAGGGCGAGACGCTAGGGCCTTTGTTAACAAACAATGCTAATAAGTGGATGGCTCAACTCACACCTTTCGAAATCGTTGTCTGTGAAGGTGTAAATAGCGTTGAGTCGAGTGCTCAATCTGTCTCGCTAGCCAACCGGTGCAAAGGTGCTTTTTTTGTTCTAGCGTTGCAATTAATCGCACCTGCTTACAATCTCATGCGCAGATATACTTATAGGAAGTTTCAATCGTGATTCTCTATGCGGACGCGTCTGAGAGTATTAATTTTGTGCGTGGTCGCTTTGTTTTAGAAAACTTCAAATCTACGGATAAGGAAGTAGTACCAGCTTCTCGTTCTTTTAGCCTGACGGTGGCGATGCACTTTTCTTTGGTCTGCCGCTTGCTAAGGTTGTATCCAAGTAATGTCATTCGACTATCCACTAAGAAGTTTCTCGTGGTGTTTAGAAAAAGGTTCTATCACTTGGACTTTGCTAACACCTCCTTTACTTACCGGTCTGATATCGTTGGTTCATCACCTATCAACGTATTGCTTGATGATGGCGTTTTATTCTACGGAGAATACCGACAGAACAAGGAGCGTTCGCCAATCGCACTTTGGCGGTCAACGGACTTCGGAGAAACGTGGGAATCAGCCTATCAATTTGATGCTATTAGGCATATCCATGGGGTATTTAAAGATCCATACGAAGAAACGTTTTATGTGACCACAGGTGATTCTGATCGCGAAAGTGCAATTTGGGTATCGCGAGATGGTGCAAAGAGTTTTTCGAAGCTTCTGCATGGAAGTCAGCAAACTAGGGCAGTGCAGTTAGGTATTACAAAGGACGCAATTTATTTTGGTTCTGATTCGCCATTAGAGCAAAATTATCTGTACCGATTGGAAAGAGAGTCAAATCAGCTTTTGCAGCTAGGGCCAGTGGCGGGAAGTGTTTTTTACGCGAAGGTTGTGGGCGAAGATGTGTACTTTTCTACCGCCGTTGAGCCTAGTGATGTTAATAAAAGCCCAAATGCCCAGCTTTGGAAGGTAAGCAAGACTGAAATGTCGTTTTTGTATGAGTCAAAGAAAGATATTTGGTCTAAGAAATATTTTTTGTATGGACAATTAAGGTTTGTTGATGGCCCCGCAAAGAATGCCACGATCTGGATATCAGAGGTTGCGACTAAGAATCATGGGCAACACTTTAGCTTAGTCATGGAGGGGGGTGATAAATGAATCAACGTTTTGAGGTCCTTGATGCTTTCCGCGGCCTATGCGCTCTATTCGTCGTCCTCTTCCATATGAGGGTGTCAGGCTCGGTCACTGATCTAGCATTTTTTGAAAATAGCTGGGTCTTTGTTGAGTTTTTCTTCGTTTTAAGTGGATTCGTTTTGGTGCATGGGTATGGTTTCCGTGATGATTTAAAGTTTAAGCCGTTTATGACGGCTAGATTCTATCGTCTTTACCCATTACATTTTTTTATGCTGGTCATCTTTATTATTCTTGAGTGTGGTAAGTGGTTGGCGTGGAAGTTCGGCGGCTTTTCGTTTAACTCTGTTCCCTTTACTAACGCTTTTGCATTTTCAGAGATAGTTCCTAATTTTCTGTTGATACATGCTTGGGTGCCATTTGCGGATCCATTTAGCTTTAATTCTCCGTCGTGGAGCATCAGCATAGAGTTTTACATGTATGCATTGTTGTTCGCTTCAATATCGGTTTTCCGATCATTTAGAATCGGTTCTTGGTTTGTGATTGTTCTTTTGGCGTTTATTTTGATTTATTGCGAATCAGATATAGTGGTTATAGAGGTTCAGAGAGGGCTGTTCTGTTTTTTTTGTGGTGCGATGACGTATGTTGTTTTTTTAAAATCTCAAATCTCAAATCCCAAATCCCAAATCTCAAAGTTTTTGGCTAGTTTTGTTGAGCTTGCGCTTCTCGTTAGTGTTGTTTTTCTTACTCAGACAGACGTTGTATTCAAAAATATTATTGCTCCAGGACTATTTTGTTTGACGGTTTTTTGCTTTGCATTCGAAGCAGGAGTGTTCTCGAAAATACTTAAAGCTCGGTTATTTCAGTTTATTGGTAAGCGATCGTTTTCAATTTATATGACGCATGCTGGGGTATTGTTTATTGTCATTTCTCTTGCAATGGTGATTCAAAAGTTCACGGGTATCGAGCTCGCCCCGATGGTCGATGAAAAACGAAGTTTAAATTTTGGTGGGCCTGTTGAGAATAATGTTGCCGTCATTCTAGTGTTATTGCTTGTTGTGTTTTTTTCGAACTTTACATACGAGCAAATAGAGCTGAAGTTTAACAAAAAAAGTGGCTAAAGTTGCAGTGTATATGTATCGGTCAGCATTAGCTCGATTTCAATATACGAAGAATATCTTCTGCTAGTCGCTTACTTATGCTTGAACGTTTAAATTTATCAATGAACATTGTTCTTCGGCTGTTGCATAATTCGAGGGATCGAACAGCAATTCTTGCTTCTTTCGAATTTGTAGGCGAGAAAACTTCGGCATTAGACACTTCGTTGTCAATAAACTCTGCCGCATACCCAGCTACTCCCGCCAAAATCGGCTTTCCCGTGGCCGCGTATTCGAAAATTTTTGAAGGAAGTACTT
The DNA here is from genome assembly GCF_001635735.1 of Oleiphilus sp. HI0067. Classification (NCBI taxonomy): domain Bacteria; kingdom Pseudomonadati; phylum Pseudomonadota; class Gammaproteobacteria; order Oceanospirillales; family Oleiphilaceae; genus Oleiphilus; species Oleiphilus sp. HI0067. The sequence goes on along the minus strand of NZ_LWFI01001421.1, from coordinate 13,533 downwards.
TTTCAAAGGCTTTGCAGTCATTTAGGTGCAAGAAAAGTATATCCGCTTTTTGGTACTCTTCGATTAATTCTTTGCGTTGAACTGGTTGTGTGAGTTCAACGTTTTCAATGTCTGCAATGCTTTTTTCTAAAGCCTGTTTACGTCCCCCGTCGCCGATAATTTTAAAATGGTAATTTGACCCGAGGGCTTCAGCTAACTGAGGGATGATGAGGTGAAGGCCTTGGCCTTCGCCAATGTTACCAGCATAAAGGATAGTGATTGGCCGATGTTCCTGTTTTCTCGGGTTTGCTTGAGAAGTTAGGCTTTTTCTTGCGCTGATAAACTCTTCATCGATTCCGTTGGTAAAAAACTGATAGCGAACGTTTGGGTAGCGCTGCTCAAAATAATCTCTAAACCCGCCCGATACGAGGTTGATAGTTTTCGCTTTTGAAAAACTGTAGTTCTCTATTGTATTGAGCACTGGCTTTGCAAAAAAAATGATCTTTTTCGGAATAAGGTCTTCGAGTGTGTCGACGAAAATATCTCGAATATCTAGGTAGTAGGGTATTTCTCTACTTCGAGCAATCCGCGCTGTTAAAAAGGCAGTAAATAGGCGAGAACTTGTACCGTAAACAACATCAAAATTGTGCCCTTTAATAATATGCTGTGCTTGTCGGTAAAAGTGAGTAAAGGCCTTGGCTTGGTCAAGCATTCCGCTTTTATGGGGAGGTAATGCAATACGGTGAATTGTGATGTTACCTTGCTGTTCTTGTGCAGGGGCTTCTGCTGCAAAGCTTGCGTAGCGATTAGGTAAGGTCGTTATAACAGTGACTTCGAGGCCTTCTATTTTCTTGAGTTCTTCAACGAGTGCGGTTGACCGGAATGAGCCAGCACATAGGTCCGGCGTAAAATAAAATGAAAGGAATAGTAGCTTCAAGATTAGTTCTCGCTTTCGAACTCAATTACTGTGATGTGGCTGTTTTTGCTCATTTTTACTGCGATGCTTTTGTTTGGGATGCTCATTCCAAAATAAGGGTGCCAAGTGCCTTCTTTAACCTTGATCATATCTTCAGTTTTTATAAGCATACTTTTTTGATTGCTGACCCTAGTATCTGAATCAATAACTAGTTTGACTAAGTGAGGGTTTAATTTTTCGATTTTTACTTCAGGATGAAAATGAAAGTAAATGGTGCCTTCGCACGTTTTTTTATCGACCTTTTTAGATGAGCGTTTAAAAATATCCTCAATTATCAAAGCGTGCTCATCAAGCGTTAATGTTCGTTGATGTTCGCCTCGTTCATTTTGATTGCCTAGCTGTTTATAGCCATTGTGCGATGCTTTTAGACTAAAGGATTCGTTGCTAGAGCTCGCGTTGATTAATCTGCCATAGGCACGTTTGGCGACCCGAAAACCGTCCCAGACTTCAGACGAGCTTTGTTGGTTAAATTCCACTGTTGAGTGGGCTGGCGTTTGCCGTTGTCGCAACCGCTCTTTTCCTGCCCCATACATCGATGTGCCGGAGTTAACGATTATTCTCTGTTGCTTGTATGAGTATTCGAAGCTCAGCGTATCTGCATGTGCATGGCCTGGTAAATAGTCGGGCCCAACGTTTCCATGATCCAACAGAATAATGCGATCATCTTTTTGTAATCGGCTGTAGCCGCTTTGTTCAAATGTTGTGATGCCCTGTTCGATTGGTTGATGTGTTATCCCTAGTCGCTTTGCAAACGAAAATATATGTTCAACAGGGGGGGCAATACCGAAGGCGGCATCGTTAAAAAAGCTAATGTCCCCGTCAGGGTGCGTCATCCCTTCAAGATATGTCAGAGCTTTACTTGCGACTGCTGTCCATTGATCTAGATGTGCGTTTAGTTTTGCGTTGCCGCTTATATATGAGAGTTCTATTAGCTCCAATAAGTCATTTAGCAGTATGCAGTGATACATGGGGCTTAACTCAAAATGCCCTCCATCACTAAGAAATTGCTCTTTAGTTTGTTGTTCTAATATCTTTAGCCCTTTATCTAGAAAGCGTTCTGTTTGTGGAGTTTTTAAATAAGCTCCTGCAAATACGAGCGCTTTTGCATTTGCAAATAGATGATTGCCTAAGATGTGGTATTCAAGCTGTTGACCAAGGGCTTCGGTTTGTTGCTGTAGGCTTGCGTCGGCAGTCTCGTTCTTTCGTTCTTGCTTTGACAGCCATTTAACCCAGTTGACGATTCGAAGCGACAAAGGGTAGGGCTCCCAGCCATTACCTGAGCAGGCAGGATTTTCATTTATCCATCGTTTGATTAGAACTTCGTGTTGATTGTATCGTGTCTGCGAATCTCTGGCATTGAGATCGTCAAAATAGTGCAGGTTGTACAGCCATAGCTTGGCTAGCGTTGGATTATTCCAATCGCTTGTTGTGCTGATAGTGTGTGTTTCGTTCAAAAAGCCGAAGGTGTTTGCATCAAGCATGGATGGCTCTAGAAATTCAGGCCCTTCCCAGCGCCATTCTTGGGAATCAACCTGTTTGTAGTATTCAAGCGGCTTAATGTTAGGGCGTTTAAAGCGATAGTAGATCCGATAAAATATCTGCTGCCATTGTAGGTACTTGATAGTGTGGTAGTAGAGATAGGCTTTGTTGAGCATTTGAACAAGTTAAGGCGTAATGACGCTGTTAATGGCGTGATTTATTCGGCTTGCCGCTTCCCCATCTCCATAAGGATTATGCGCTTCAGACATCACTTTATATGTGCTTTCATTGCACAAAATATCGGAGGTGTTTTCGATGATTTTTGTGGGGTCTGTACCGACTAGGCGAACGGTGCCTGCCTCAACGGCCTCTGGCCTCTCGGTCACTTCACGTGTGACGAGCACCGGCTTACCGAATGATGGTGCTTCTTCCTGTATGCCGCCTGAGTCAGTAATCACCATGTCGCATTTGTCCAATAGCCAAACGAAAGGCAGGTAGTCTTGTGGCTCGATCAAAAGAATGTTTTCGCAACCGCCTAAAGCTTCTTTTACCGGCTTTTGAACATTCGGGTTTAGGTGAACAGGGTACACTAAAAGCCAGTCAGGTTTTTCAGTGGCAATCGTTTTTAAAGCGGTGCAAAAATCAATAAAACCTTGCCCGAAGTTTTCTCGTCGGTGGCCGGTGATCAGAATAAAGCGCCCAGGCTTAGCCGCTATTTTGTCAATACAGTGCGCCGGAAGCTTCGGTGCCCATTGCTCGGGCTTGTAGTTTTTGATCTTTTCTCTAACAGATAACAGTGCATCAATCACCGTGTTACCTGTGACCAGAATTTTATCTTCAGCGATACCTTCGTTGAGCAGATTTTGCTTGGCTGTTTCGGTGGGTGCAAAGTGTAGGCTTGCAATGCGCCCGACTAGCGAGCGATTCGCTTCTTCAGGAAAGGGGGCGAGCATGTTACCTGTGCGAAGACCTGCTTCAACATGGCCAACCGGAATGTGTTGGTAAAATGCGGCAAGCGCGGCTGAAAAGCAGGTTGTTGTGTCGCCATGCACAAGTACTAGATCAGGCTTGCACTCTGAAAGTACGTCTCGTAAGCCAAGAAGAACGCGACTGGTGACGTCGTATAAATCCTGATTGGCTTTCATGATGTCCAGATCAAAGTCGGCAGTGATTTCGAAGAGCTCCAGAACTTGATCCAGCATCTCGCGATGCTGTGCAGTAACGGCCACTAGGCTTTCTATTTCCGGGTTGGCTTCTAAGGCTTTAACGACCGGCGCCATTTTGATGGCTTCCGGGCGTGTGCCAAAAATACTGAGTACTTTCATCGCTTCCTGCTTAGTAATTTTTTTACGCTATTTATTTAATAATGCCGCGCGTATCAATGATGATCTTTTCGCTGAGCTTTGTTGCAGAGAGTGTTTTGAACTGTTGATGGTCAACCAATACCAAAATGATATCGGCATCTTCAATCGCTTGGTCAAAACCAAATAACTCAAAGCTGGCGTGTGTTTTTATATTGGGTTCGCAAACACGCAGTTCACCAATGTTTAGTTCTTGTAGTTTCTCGACAATTTCTACCGATGGCGATTCTCTAAGGTCGTCCACATCTGCTTTGAATGCCAAGCCGAGGCAGGCAATAACTGGTCGCTTAAAGCGCTCAGCCTTTTCTCTAACCTTGCTAATGACCCACTCGGGTTTATGATCATTTACTTCACGTGCGGTTCGAATCAGTTTGGCCTGTTCAGGGTTGCGATGGATAATGAACCACGGGTCTACCGCAATACAATGTCCGCCAACCCCAGGGCCTGGCTGTAAGATGTTTACTCGAGGGTGTCTGTTCGCAAGCGAGATTAGTTCCCACACATCGATATGTTCTTGATCGCAGATGAGTGAAAGCTCGTTTGCAAAGGCAATGTTCACATCGCGGAAGGAATTCTCTGTAAGCTTGGATAGCTCCGCGGTTTTGGCGCTTGTTTCAAGTACCTCGCCACTTACAAATTCTTTGTAAAACGTTGCAGCAGCATCGGTCGATGCCTCGTTGATTCCGCCAACAATGCGGTCATTCTGAACCAGTTCAATCAGTATGCGCCCTGGCAGTACTCGCTCAGGGCAATGGGCAACAAATACATCGCCTTGGGTGTCGTGCCCAGCTTCGCTGAGGATTTTCGCAACAAGATCTGTTGTTCCGACCGGGCTTGTCGATTCAAGAATGACCAGATTGCCAGACTCAACAAACGGAGCAATGTTGCGAGTGGCTTGCTCAACGTAGCTTAAATCTGGCTCGTAGCCCTCTTTAAATGGGGTCGGCACAGCGATAATAAATACGTCTGCTTTGCAAGGCTCAAGACTCGCCTTGAGATTCCCGGAATTAACTGCTGATTTAACCAGCAAATCCAAATCTGGCTCGACTATGTGAATTTTTCCTTGGTTTATCGTTTCAACTACTTTGGGAGATACATCCACGCCAGTAACTTGATAGCCCTTAGTGCCAAGAAGTGAAGCTGTTGGAAGGCCTATATAGCCTAAGCCCATGACGCAAACTGACCTGAATTCCTTTTCCATAATGCCCTTGTTCACTCTGATTTTTATGTAAAAAGTATACGTGCTGATTACAGTGTTTTGTAAAGCAAAACAGTTACGGATTATTTAGGAGTTATTCGAAGGTGTTTTCGCAATAATCTTGTGTAATTAAACGAATTAGTTGGATAATTTTTTTGAAAATTTTACTGACCGGAGCAAGTGGCTTTTTAGGTAGCCGATTTGTAGTTCAATCGAATGGTTTGGATCTAGTCGCTTGTGCGAGAAGAAGTGATTCCGATTCGTTTCAGTCGGTTGGCGACATTAATAGTCAAACGGATTGGCGAGAAGTGCTAGGTCGTGGTGGTCATGGAGATGGCACTGGCGTGGATGTGATCATTCACTGCGCTGCACGCGTTCATGTGATGAATGATGATGCGCAAGATCCTTTGGTTGCGTTTAGAGTAGTTAATGTAGAGGGTACTGCGAATTTAGCTCGACAGGCCGCTCAAGCCGGAGTAAAGCGGTTTATCTTTTTAAGTTCTATTAAGGTCAATGGCGAGTTTTCTGGAGAGGTGGGCTTTGCCTCGGATGATTCTCCTGCCCCTGAAGATCCTTACGGTATTTCAAAAAAAGAAGCGGAAGAGCTGCTAAAAGCGATTTGTGCCGAAACGGGTATGGAGTACGTGATTATTCGCCCCCCCTTGGTTTATGGGGCGGGTGTTAAAGCGAACTTCTTTTCAATGTTAAAGTGGGTATCGCGCGGTGTACCTTTGCCTTTGGGTGACATTAAAACGAATAAGCGTTCTTTGGTGTATGTCGATAACTTGGTTGATTTAATCAAAACGTGTATTGAACACCCTGCGGCGGCAAATCAAACATTTTTAGTTTCGGATGATGACGATGTTTCAACACGCGAGTTACTTGAGCGTGTTGCAAAGGCGCTAGGAGTGAAAAGCCGTTTGTTGCCTATATCTCCCTCTTGGCTGGGCTTTGCGGGTAAGTTACTTGGCAAAAAAGATGTAGAGCAGCGTTTGTGTGGCTCTTTGCAAGTCGATATTGCGCATACCAAAAAAACGCTCGGCTGGAAGCCGCCTTACTCAATGGAAGATGGTTTGCATAGAACGGCTGAGTGGTACAAACAGCAAAACAAATAGTGTATGTTCTTTTAAATATTATCTTGCCCTCGTAATGTTGGTTGTTACTAAATGAATTCCCCTCTTATTCGTATTATTGATTTTTTCGCTGCGCTCTTTGGTTTGTGTGTTGGCTTCCCTGTTTTGTTACTTGTGTATGTGCTGGGTCTGTTTGTTACCGGCTCACCGGTATTTATTCAGGAACGGGTGGGTAAGAACAAAAAGCCCTTTAAGCTTATTAAATTCCGAACCATGAGTGTCGCAACTGAGTCGGTTGCGACGCATTTGGTGCAGGCGAGTTCGATTACCAAACTTGGTGCGTTTTTGCGCAAAACCAAACTGGATGAATTGCCGCAGTTAATTAACGTACTTAAAGGCGAGATGAGTTTTGTCGGCCCACGACCTTGTTTGTTTAATCAGGAAGAATTGATTGTCGAGCGTGAAAGGCGCGTAGTATTGGATGTTCGCCCTGGCATTACCGGGTTGGCACAGGTGAATGAGATTGATATGTCGACGCCTGAGTTATTGGCGAAGTGGGATGCTCGAATGATAAAAGAGTTTAGTTTGGGGATGTACTTTAAGCTAATCTTGCAGACAGTAACCGGTGCAGGGTCTGGCGATCGTGTTAAGGAGTAGTTCTTTTTGCTTGGGAGGCAATTGACCCTGCATGATTCAGACTAGCATCTTTCGCTTTGCGATTCTTTCTTTCAAGTCCGGGGTGACAGGGGGGCAGATGGCAAGGCGGTAGATTTTGGTCAACAATTTAACCCCGGTGCAAAAGCTAAGCCGTTTAGCTTTGTTCTTCTAACCGATTATCTCTTTGTAGGATATGTCTTACAAACTTTCAGAGATCTCCTATATTTCTGCGTTTAAAAAATCCTTAGTATACACAGTCATAGGGATAGCGAAGACAAACGGATTTGTTGCAACTGTCAGGTACGACTGTCGTGAATGGATGGCTGAGCCACCCGCCCCTATTTCTTTTTCTTCTCAAGTACTACTCTTTCTTTTGAACCTAAATAAGCGCAGAAATATACGCATGTTGATCTAGCTTAGATAACTTTACTAGACAATCAGGAAGGTCTCTCTTAACTAGCTTTAGGCTAAGTCTTGCGTTTGTTGAGGTTTATGCGTGATAAAGCCGCGTTGTTCTAGGTAGTTGAGTAGTGTCTCTGTGCACGTATTAATATCATGTTTATGGGTGTTCAAAGTAACTTCAGGTGCCTGAGGTGCTTCATATGCCGAGTCTATTCCAGTGAAGAATTTGATTTCTCCTGCGCGGGCTTTTTTGTACAAACCTTTTGGATCGCGTTCTTCGCAAACACCTAAAGGCGTGCTGATGTGTACCTCAATGAATTCATTGTCTGAGAACAAAGAGCGCACCATATTGCGATCACTTCTAAATGGCGAGATGAATGCCGACATCACAATTAAGCCTGCTTCGGTGAAAAGCTTTGATGCTTCGCCGATTCTACGAATATTCTCAATGCGATCCGCATCTGAAAATCCGAGGTCTTTGTTTAACCCGTGGCGAACGTTATCTCCATCGAGCAAAAAGGTATGATAACCGCGTTGAAACAGAGCGTGGTCTAGTGCATTGGCGACGGTTGATTTGCCTGCGCCACTCAATCCGGTGAACCATAGTAAGCAAGGTTTTTGATTCTTTTGACTTGCCCGTCGTTCGGCGCTTACAGCTTGATTGTGCCAAACAATATTGTTGTCCATTCTGCATCCTTACTTTTGATCATTGATATGAGTGTAGATTACTCAATTCGATAGCTTTTGTCTTTTGCCGCCCAGGTCTTTTGATAAAGTCTGAGTGCTTTATCACCAAATCTATTACTGATCGAAATTTGTGGCCATAAATCGTTCCAATGCGGGTTAAGCGTCTCGACCATTTTTTGCAATGTAGGCTCGTCTGTCGCTCTTAACGCTTTACAACGCGTATTTGCTGTTAATCGGTCGCGATACTCCTCGTAGTAGACTAAATCATCAATACGCTCAATCGGGAAGCCGTTGGCATTGAAATTATTCGCACGTGAAAAGCGAATGCTCGTATATAAGCAGTTTGATTGTTTTACGGTGAGCGAGTGCGTGTACTTTCGGGCGAGAATATAAACGTAGGTGCGAGCCATTACTTCCTCCGTGTAGGCTTTGAATAGTGTTGCTTGCACAAGGCAATTCCATGCAACGGGCCAAAGAATAACCAATCTACTTAGAGTGCACAAACTAGCTTTTACTATGGTTCGCTTTATGACAAACTGATGCACGTTATTCACAATAAAAATTAGCTTCTGGCGATAAAAATTAACGCCCTTTATGCTCGACAGCTCAGCGCTCGTTGACTATATAAAAGTAAAAACAGGGCGCGAAAGATGCCTCAAGCAGTCATTGGATGTGATTTAGGGATAAGCAGGACGTGCTAAAAAACCTTCTTTTTTTACCTCGTTATCAAAAAAGACTCGTTTCATTGCTCATAGATTCCATCTCGCTACCTATAGCGATATGGATGGCATTTAGCCTTAGACTTGATGTTTTTTATGTGCCAACTTCTGGTGCGATTGTCTTAGCGATGTGCGTCACCGTTGCATGCAGCTTATTGGCGTTCACGAAGTTTGGCTTGTACCGCGCGGTGATTCGTTACATGAGTAATCATGCTATGAAAGCAGTGGTAGCGGGCGTTAGTGTTTCTGCTTGTGTACTTGCGCTTTCAGCGTTTGCTCTGCAAGCCGAAATGCCCCGTTCTGTGCCGGTGATTTACTGGTGTTTGGCACTAGTGTTTGTGGGTGGCTCACGTATGACTGCGCGATCATTAGTACATACCTCGATGGTGCGCAGTAAAGAGCGCATTGTGATTTATGGGGCAGGAAAATCTGGCTTACAGCTCAGCTCAGTATTGTTTCATAGTAAAGCGATGCAGCCGGTAGCATTTATTGACGACGATCAAAACCTTCATGGCACGGATCTAAATGGTATACGTGTACATAGCCCCGCGAACTTGCCAAAAGTATTAGCCAAATATGGGGCCACCAAGGTCTTGCTTGCTCTTGGTCATGCGCCACGTTCACGTAGAAGTTTGGTGATTCGTTTTCTAGAGCAATACCCTGTTGTGGTGCAAACCATTCCTGCGATTAACGATGTGGTGTCTGGTAAAGCGAAAATCGAAGAAGTACGTGATGTCGATATCGAAGATTTACTTGGCCGTGATGAGGTTGCGCCCGATCGTCAATTGCTAGCTGAATGCATCAGTAAAAAGACGGTCATGGTCACAGGTGCAGGCGGATCAATTGGATCAGAGTTATGCCGTCAGATTGTGCGTTTGGCTCCGCTAAAATTGCTTCTTGTTGAGTCTTCTGAATATGCCTTGTATGAGATAGAGCGTGAGTTAAAACGCTATATGCTCAAAAAAGATCTGAACATTGAATTGCATGCAGTAGTGGGATCTGTTCAAAAGCAGCGTCGCATGGCACAGGTGATGCGCAGTTTTGGAGTTGAAACGGTTTATCATGCTGCTGCATACAAGCATGTGCCTTTAGTTGAGCAGAATGTTATTGAGGGCATTCGCAATAATGTATTTGGTACTTGGCATGCTGCTGAAGCGGCCATTGAAGCCAATGTAGAAACCTTTGTTCTTATTTCGACAGATAAAGCGGTTCGACCAACCAATGTGATGGGCGCATCGAAGCGCTTGGCAGAGTTAGTGTTGCAAGGTTTGTCGAAACGCCAAGCCGGTACGCGTTTTTGTATGGTGCGTTTTGGCAATGTGCTTGGCTCATCTGGTTCTGTCGTTCCCTTGTTCAGAGATCAAATCAAACAGGGCGGGCCGGTTACCGTCACACATCCTGATATCACTCGTTATTTCATGACCATTCCAGAAGCCGCACAACTTGTATTGCAAGCAGGCGCAATGGGTGAGGGCGGCGATGTGTTTTTGCTGGATATGGGGCAGAGCGTCAAGATTAATGATTTGGCCGTTAAGCTTATTCGTTTAATGGGGCTTGAGCTGAAAGATCAATCGAACCCTGACGGAGATATTGCGATTGAGTACTCTGGTTTGCGTCCGGGCGAGAAGCTTTATGAAGAGCTTTTGATCGGTAATGAGCCGATGCCTACCGCGCATTCGCGTATTATGCGTGGCCGTGAAATATCGCTTGCTTGGTACGATGTGAAGGTACTGCTTGATCGTATCGATTTGCTTTGCAAAGACTTTGATTGTGAGGCTGTTCGAGAGGTCTTAATGATGGCTCCGCTTGATTACAAGCCATCAGATTCTTTGAGTGATTTGGTCTGGAATAAAACCTATACCGATATGCCAGGAACCTCTATGCAAGAGCGTATGCGTGATTTGCAGATGCCTGCGAATGAAGGGGATACCAGTTCGAATATCTCTAATGGGTAGATCATTGTAGAGATCCTAAATGTGCACGTACTTCGTTCGCTGCTTCAGGATGACGTCGACACTAAATATTGGGGTCAGAGTAAAAGGACTCTGACCCCAACGACCTCCTCTGACTCCGGCCAATCTGTGTCACCCTGGCTTATCCTTTTTGTCATCCCGTTTTTCCCCTTTTCGTCATCCCGTTTTTAAAACGGGATCTCATGGTTGGTTTGCTGAGTTAGACCCGAGATCCTGAATGTGCGCGTACTTCGTCCGCTGCTTCAGGATGACCATGATATTTTTATCCTTAATACATCGTGCTACCAACGATATTTATTAAAGTTCTCTGGATTCGCCCAGAAACGTGAATTATTCCATTCACGCTTTTTGTTGTAGCTGGCAATGTCATAGCTATAGACGGTCAGTCCACTTTCATCTTGTTCTTCTCTTTTGAATCCTAAACTGAGCATGTCGCTAAAGGATAGTGTCGACTCTCCATTGCAGAGAATAAGCATTTTTGCATTGAGATGGTTTCTTAGAACGCCAATAACTTCTATTGCTTTGGAATGTTCGAGCTGATTCAAGTTTTCACCGAGAACGATCAAATCGACATTTTTCACTTCATCTGGGCTTAAATGTAAATCACGCATTTTCGATGCAGGAAGAGCTTGTATGACGCATTGAGCTTTGGCATCTTTCAGAATTTCTTCGATCTGAGATGAGGCGACCAGAACATGGTTTGGCTTGATCTCTTCGAGAATATGCATCATGCAAGAAAGTGCGTTATTCGTAGTCATGCGTCTATCTAATCTTTATGGTTGAGTTTGTCTTGTACGAGTGAGCCGAGCAATGCGATGGCTTCTTTTCGCGCTGGTGTCCAAGCTTTTGAATAGCACAGCCGTATCGAGCTTTTAAACTTATTTGCGTTCGATGAAAAAATCTCTCCAGGAGCAACAATAATACCCTGTGCTTTGGCTTCGAAGTACAGCTCTGTGGCATTTAAGCCTGCGGGCAATTGAAGCCACGCGACATAACCACCTTGAGGGGAGGATAAGCGCACATCACTTGGGAAATGTTCACTAATCAGCTTGAAAAAGTGGTCGCGTCGGCCGCGGTAGGTATCGCGCGCAAGACGAAGGTGTCGATCGAAACTAGAGCGGTTAAGCACCTCAGCAACCGCCATTTGAGGTAAACAGAACTGGTTTGATGCGCTCAGAAATCGCTGATATTCGACCTCTTGCATATATCGCCCCGGCATTATCCATCCTAAACCTAATTGTGGTTCGAGCATTTTTGAGGCAGATGAACATAGAAGCACACGATCTTGTGTATCATAGCTTTTTACCGCACGAGGGCGCTGATGCGTATAGCCAAGCTCTCCATATATATCGTCTTCAATAAATGAAATTTGATATTGGTTGATCAGCTCAACAAGGGCTTTCTTTGCCGTTTCAGGCATCTGTGCCCCGAGCGGATTATTGAAGTTTGGTACGCCAAGCACGGTTTTGATGGGCCATTGTTCAAGCGCTAGTTGAAGTGCGTCAATGCTCATTCCTGTTTTCGGGTCAGAAGGGATCTCAATGACCTTTAAGCTAAGCGATTCAACTAACTGCAGTAGGCCGTAATAACAAGGGCTTTCCACTGCCACAATATCGCCTGGCTTGCACAGCGCTTTGAGGCATAAACCAATCGCGCCCTGACAGCCAGAAGCAATGATAATATCGTCTGCGGTAACAGATACATGCCCGTCTGCTGAGCGTTGCGCCAGCATGCGACGAAGCTGTTCATCACCCTTATGGGTGCAATATCCTTGACCTAAAAAGGGCGTACTGCGAACAAGCTGCCCAAAGCTCTTTTTGAGTTGTTGAATAATAGGGAAGTCCGCCGCAGGTGATGCAGCGCCAAAGCTTATCGCCCCTGCCATTGAGGATGTTTGCATTACGTCCATTACGAGTTGTGATGTGCTGACTAGCTTTGGTGTTACCGAGCCATGCTTGAGTTGAGGTGCCTCAAAAGCTTGCTTTAAGGGTGTTTTGACGTAATAACCTGACTTAGGCCTCACCTCGATTAAATCTCTATCTTCGAGTAAGTTATAACTCATCAATACCGTTGAGACACTTACACTTTGCTGTTGCGCGAGCTTACGCACTGACGGGAGCTTTTCGCCATTTGTATAGATGCCTTGACGAATCTGGTCATCAAGGTTGTCGGCTAGGCGCTGATAAATAGGATTACTCATAACAGTTTCTATTTTTTATGGATATACATAACAGATTGGCTCAGTTTAAAGGAAACAGATTCCGTTTTTCAACAAACTGTTATGGTTAAAGGTTTTATTTTTGAATCTGTTTTGTTTTTGCTTGAAGAACTAATCTTACTCCCATGCCGTTGTAATTGTCTCGTGCACTTATCTCATTCACTTATTGAAGAGAGGCGATGACAGCAACAATTTTTCTCCAATGGTTTATTAGCGAATTACAGATAGAGGAGTTAGATCATGAGATTATTCGTGAACGGATACCTAATATTATCAGCATTTGAGCGCGTACTTTCTGCGAGAGCTGTCGTTCGTATTTTCAAATTGACTCAGCTTAGGCTGCAAAGTAAGCGACTATTAGAACTAGTCAGTTTGTATGCGCAGCGCACCCAGCAACGTAGGCAATTAGCGCATCTCGATCAACGAGCATTGTCAGATATTGGGTTATCTCACGCTGATGCACTGAATGAGGCAAATAAGCCATTCTGGAAAGAATAGGGTTCGGCTTTGCGCTCGTTCGCATATCACTGAAAACAACGCTAAATTTAAGCTCTACTTCAAAGCTGCAACGCATTTAGTAGCTATAAGTAGTCAAAAGCAGCTAGAAGTAGCCATGTCAGTTATTCGATTTGTAAAAAGGAACGATATGAATATCGAGACCATGTTTTCAGAGTGTTGGGCAGCGTATAGCAAGTTAAACCCTAAGGTGCTCGAGATGCGAGCCTTGCTTGCACAGCATTCTTCTGGTCTGTTGAATGATCATATTGCACTGCGAACCCTCAAACACTCCGAGTTTGGGTTAGGCCAGCTC